>JBAXCL010000057.1:0-7022 GCA_037141515.1 archaeon | reverse complement strand
ATTTTGCACCTCCTATAATTTTTTCTATGTACTCGGCAATTTCTTCAGGAGTTGGAACAACTCCACCGTTTCTGCCATAGAAATATACTGGCTTTTCGCCGTTTACTGCTAATCGTACATCCTCCACCATTTGACCCTGGCTCATTTCAAGTGAAATTAAGCATTTTGTTGCTTTCAAGTTCCCTTGCCAAATCCATTTTTGGCTTGTCTAAACTAATTTGGCACACATCGCAAAAAGCACTTGTTGGCGGAAAAGCTTTGAAGCATTTTGAGCAATAAATCATTTCTATTTCTGTTTTCTTTTCCTTTTTCTTAACTTTGCCATAAATAGAATCCATGTATTCATGAGCTTGTGAAAATTTCGCATGGGTGTATCTTTGCGACATTTTGCTTCCATGCGCATGCCCAAAATGCAATTCTATAATTGCTTGTGGCACTCCTTTCAATTGAAAATCAGTATAACGCATGTGGCGAAAGCTGTGCGGATTTATCCATCTCTTTATTCCTGCTCTTTTTCCAATCCTTAGAAGCTTATCTCTAAGAGCATTATAAGTCATTTGCTTTCCTTGATAGCTAAGCCAAACTGGTGCCTCTGGTTCATGCTTTAATGGGTGAATTTCTAAATAATTCTTTAAGTAAATAGTGGTTGGTTCAAATAATTTTAGCTCTCTAAAACCTGTTTTCCCATTCACGCTAAGTATAGCACTTCCATCTTCCGAAAAATCAATATCTTTAATTTTCATGTTGCCAATCTCGCCAATTCTACAACCAGATGAAAGAAGTAAAGAAACAAATGCCCTGTCAATAGGGCTTATTGCAGAATTTAAAAAAGCGGTGCGTTCTTCAATTGTCATAAAGTCATCGGGAGAATAATTCTTAAGCTCTTTTGACTTTAACCCAGTTCTGACATTCTTCTTTATCCATTCCCACCGAGCACCCTTTTCATTATCCCAAAATTTAAAGAACTGCTTAATTACAATGTCATAATCTTGAATTGTTGAAGCTCTTTTTCCTTCTTTAGCAAGACTTATTTCCAATTGCTCAATATCATGAGAATTTAATTCGCTTATTGGCTTTCCGCAACGTTGCGTAATTAGCTTAAGTGTGTTCAATATTTTGAGCTGTCTTGGAATAGTTAATCGTTTTTTGAGGGCATACCTTTCATGATATTCAATGATGGGCTTTTTTTGTTCCTCTGGCATTTCTTTGATGTGGTTAAAATCAGAAATAAATCTTTCAGAATAATTGTGAATGTCTAATCTCTGAACATTTTCATTCATAAAAAGTAACGCTTCCTTCACCATTTTTAAGACTGGTGTCAGCGTTACAATTCCATACAAGCGCAGAGGAAGGGATTTGAACCCCCGCTCCCTTTCGGGAACTCGGTCTCAAGCCGAGCGCATTTGACCACTCTGCCACCTCTGCTTATTTTTAATGCACTTAGCTTTGCTTTGTGCAAGTCAATTAGAATAAGTATGTTGTTGCGGAGTTTATTTTTAAAGGTTGCTTTAGGGCAAAAATTTGCTGTGTTGCATTATTATGCTTCTCAAACTTTTTAAACACGTAGACTGCTGAAAAACAAACTCTTTGCTTTGACTTTCAAACTTATGCGTTTTACAAACTTTGCCACGCAAACCAAAAAATGGAATTATACAACCTAACAAATGATTAAATGCAATAAATTTAATACAACTTGCACAATACTTCATTAATGACTACTTGGAATAACATATTTGTTGCGGCGAGGAAACTAAATGTGCATTTGGAAAAATATCAGCCCGCAGACATAAAGAGATTAAATCATTAAGGTTACTGATTTTTGATTTCATCAATCTTAATTGAAATAATTTCGATTCAGAAAAAGCCAAAAATTTTACTAATCCACAGGATCGTTTATGGATTAGATTGATTGATAATAAAAGTAAAAAATAACAGTCAAAATTTCGGATTAACGGATTTGATAAGTAGGTAATTTCATTAAGTCTCTTAATCTAGATCTTTCAAATTGTGAAATACGATTATTTGAAAATTGTATTAATGCTTTTAGAGGAAATATTATTTCTAATGATAATAAAGCCACAATTGAAAAAATTAACGGGCCACAGGGCATTGTTGGAAAATCATTTTCAAAGTTTTTCTAGGGAAGAATTAAAGAATTTGGAAAATTAGCTTTTTTTTAAGAGAATGTTCCAAAAGAAATTATAATACATCAATCCGCATTCTTAGATTTTTAAAAAAATGACGGGCTGATTACTTGCAGGGTTATTTTAAGTGTTTAGTTTCTGATAAAGGAAAAGTATACTTTCTTGATTATAAAATAAACTTCTGAAATTAGCAACTAAAATTAAATTACTGTTTTTTTATTACCCCGAGTCCGCGGTTTCCTCTTTCTGTTTCATTAACTTTTTCTACTTGTTTTATTTCAACAGTTTCATATTTTTGAATAACCATTTGAGCTACGCGGTCGTATTTGTTTATTTCAAAAGGCTTTTTTGAGGCGTTATAAAGTATTACGCCTATTTCTCCGCGAAAATCAGCATCAATTACTCCGCCAAGTACACAAAGTCCTTGTTTTACTGCCAATCCACTTCTTCCCGCAATTAATCCCCAGTGGTCTTTTGGAATTTCCATTCGCAACCCTGTTTTTACTAATACTCTTTCATTAGGCAATAAGAGGTATTTGTCAGAAATGATTTCGGCAGGATTAGTATCCCATTCTTTTGTAAAGTTTCCGCTTGCTTTTAGGTCGAATGCAGCCGCTTCTTTACTTTGATATTGCGGAATAAGCTTTTCGTTAGCACACTCAACGTTTAAAACAGCCATTTTCAAAATCACTTTAGAAATATTTTGTTGTAATTGAATTTTGCTAAATAAATGTCAATAATTTCTTTTGATTGGCACGTCTTCAACCCGCCAATAAATTGCTTTGCTAAAAAAATTCTTTCAATTTCTTGCATAAGAATTCACCAAAAAATAAGTGTAAAAGAGGCAGACCAGGGATCCGGCAAGAGCCTTTAAGAAAGGCTCGCGAAACTGTTATGCTTCGCAATGCGGTATGATCTGTCTCCTCCCTTGCAAAAAACTAATTTTGCTCGGCACAGCAGAAATTCTTCCACTGTGTAACTCCCAACACAATTAACTAAAGTCAGCATTTGATTTAAATACCTAACTAAAAGATGTTTTTCTCCACGATTTTTGGACAAAAATAAAACTTTCGAAATATTTCATTCTAAATGCTTAGTGATAAAGTATTTATACCGCAAGTTAGTAATTAATCAATCTGGGCAACAATAAAGTGATTTGTAAATGGTTGAAATTGAGGAAGCAAAGAGTAATCTTACTAGCGCTTTTATGGGCGATTCAAAGAGAGTAGAGGCTACTATCGAAACCGAGGATAAAGATATTTTTGATGAGGTTTTTGAAGCTGATGAGGATGAAATCGCAGCTAAGAAAAAAATGGCAGAGAAAGCATCTGAATTAAAGAAAATAAAAGCGAAGGCGATGGAAAAAAACAATGAAGTAAAAGATGATGAGTCTGACTCTAAAGAAAATAAAAGCGATGATGAAGGGGAAGAGGATGACGATGATGAGGAAATTGAAGAAGATAAAGAGGATTCTGTAGAGCCAGCTATTTTTATTGAAAAGGATTCAGAAAATAAAAGCGAAGAAGTTAATGATAGTAGTGCGGTTGATGATGAGTTTGAAACAAAGGATGATGCTTTTGACGCGGTTGATGCGGGTGGAAAGAAAGCAAAAAAAGGAAGTAGTAATTTTGATGATATTATTAAAGAAAAACTTGACAAAGCACTAAATAAAGCAAATATTGTTTCAAGCTTTAGTGAAAACCCAAAAACTAGTAGAGGGATGGGCGGAAAGCTTGATTTAAAAGTTACTAATGATTTTGCAGATGAAGAAAAAGAAGTTGCTACTAAAGCGCATCCTATTGAAAGGAAAATTATTAAGAGTGTTATTAAGAATAAAGCATTGATGGCTGCGGAGAATGATTTGAAAATTAATAAAGGTGTGAAGATTAGTGATGATTCAAAAACAAATAGAGATTATGAGGATCATGACGAGATGAGCGATGCAATGTTAAGAGAGGATGGGACTAAAGAGGAAGGAATTTTAAGAGAAGAGAGTGATGTTGATGATGAAAGTGATGTGCCTAAACAAAAATTGCCTAAAGCTATTCTTCCTGTAGATGATTTGGATGATGATGGATCAGGAAAAGATGATGCAATTAAACCTGAACTAGAATTTTTAATGAGTAATAAGGGGCACGCGTATATTGGAAGAAAAAAGAGTGTCCTTAGTAAGTATGGTGAAGAAGCTGGATTATTTGTGGGAAGGGTTAATGAGAAGGATAAGGATGGGACTGATGTTTATTTGGACGGACTTAATCCGCACGTTGTTTTCGTTTGCGGCGCGAGAGGATCAGGAAAATCGTATGTTCTTGGAGTAATTGCAGAAGAGCTTGCTCTCAAAAATAAAAATGTTGGTATTGTTGTTGTTGACCCGATTGGAGTTTTCTGGTCAATGAAGCACCCGAATAAAGAAGAAAAGGAACTTGAAATTCTTGCCAAATGGGGAATGCTTCCAAGGGGTTTGGATAATATCAAAGTATTCATACCTGTTGGAATGAAAACTAGCGTACCAAAAAGCACTTATGACGCTGTGTTTTCTATACAACCTGCGTTGTTAACCGCGGAAGATTGGTGCTTGACCTTTGGAATTGACAGGTTTTCTCCGACTGGTTTGTTGATGGAGAAGGGAATAGCAAAAGCAAAGAGTGGTTATACTACTGAAGAAGGAAAAGAAATTAGAGGCAAGCAAAATACTTTTTCTTTAGAGGATTTAATTAAAACTTTTAGCGATGATTCGGAATTAAATGACAGGGAAAAAGGGTACAAAGCTGATTCAATTAGGGCACTTGTAAGTAGATTTGATGCTGCAAAAAATTGGGGAATTTTTGATGAGAAAGGAACTTCATTAGGACTTCTTTCACGCGCAGGGCAAATGACTATTCTTGACACAAGTTTCTTGGAAGATAATGTTAGTGCGCTTGTAATTGGAATAATTTCGAGAAGAATTCTTGCGGCTAGAAAATTAGGAACTAGAAGAGAAGCTGCAGAAAAATTTGATGACGGAGTAGGAATGGAAGAATTAGCTGAATTAAATATTCCGCCAACTTGGCTTTTTATTGATGAAGCGCACACGCTAATACCTGGAGGAAATCAAAAAACTCCAGCAAGTAACGCGATTGTTGAGTATGTTAAGCAGGGTAGAAGACCTGGTTGTTCGTTAGTGTTTGCAACTCAACAGCCTAGTGCAATTGACACAAAAGTTTTGAGCCAATTGGATGTAATCATGGCGCATAAATTAGTTTTTGATGATGATATTAAAGCTATTTACAAAAGAACTCCAACAATTGTTCCGGGAGCATATAAACGCGGGAGTTTTATCAAAACAATGCCTGTTGGAATCGCACTAACTGGTGATAGAAGCGAAACAACTAGCAGAGCATTCATCATGTCAATTAGACCTAGAATGAGTCAGCACGAGGGAAGAGATGCAGAAACTACTGATGTTAAGCAGGAACTCGAAACTGAGCAAGTTCAAATTCTTGCAACAAATATTGTGTTAAGGCAATTAGAAAAAGATCCAAGCATTAGCTTTGATTCGATTAATGAAACTTTGGATACTTTAAATAACACTTACAAAAAGAAAGTTGGAATTGAAGAAATTCTTGAAGCATTAAAAAAGAAAGGAATTGATGTTGGAGAAAATTCAGTTTATGCGAAAGGTGTTCTTGAAGAAATGCAAAATGAAAAAGACGAGGCGCTTGCAGAAAAGGAATCCGAAGAAGCTTTAGAAAAAGAGATTGCTAATGACGAAGCGTCGCAAGAAGAATTATCTCCCGCTCAAAAAAGAAAACTTCCTAAAGATGTTGAAGAATTCGGCGAAAAAATTCAAGAGTTTGAAGAAAGGATTGAGCTTACTGCTTTACAATCTGCAATTGATGAACAAAGAGCAAGAAAGATTTTGCTTGGCTTTGCTACTAAGCGATTCATTTTCGCTGACGAAATACTTGACAGAGTAATGCTAAAGCACGCCCCAATTTACAAAGTTAGATACAAGTATTTTAATCACAAAGATGCTTTCCATGTTGGGGAAGCATTTATCGATTCTCTTACGGGCGAATTTATTCACGATGATCGTGGAAAGATAAGAGAGAGTAAGGGTTTACCAATTTTGCTTGAACTAAGCGAAGCAGAAACTACTGTGCTAAAATTAGTTGCAGAGAAGAGAAGAACCGCAAAAGACTCTGCTGAATTAATGCGAATGGAAGAGGGTAATGCCAGAAGAATACTTGAAGGGTTAGCAAAGAAAGGATTTATTGCTGCAATTGATGACGGCAAAGGTAAAATACACTATGCGCCAAGCAATAAACTTGAAATGGATTTACCCCCGCACCCGCTTCACGAAATGATGGAGAGTATGGGTAAGCGTCCGATTACTGAACTAAACTCAGCGTCTGTTGTTCCTGCTAAGTTATCTGAAAAAGAAATTCCTGAATTATTAAAGAAGCTTTGGGGAAATATTGCAGTAAAAGAAGTTACTCAAATATTCATGCCAATCTGGGAAGGCGTACTAAAAAAGAAAACTGGCGAAGAACGAATCGTAATGATTGATGCAATAAACGGCAAATTAGTTAATTCGATTGAGTAATATTTATTAACTATTTTGGCAAAATAGAATTTGAAGTCGCCGCACTTGATTCTTTTTGATTAGTAATTTGTTGTTTTACTTCGTCCGCAATTTTCATATCAGAAAATGATTTGATTGTTTTATGTGGCCCAAAAATAGTGGCTTTTCCAGCCATCAGCGAAATCCTCGCATTTGGAATATAAAGTGTAGCTTTTGCTGAAGGTGTTGCGGATAAGAGTTGAGTTAGAAGGGAAATATTTTCACCTTCAACTGAAATAATCCCTACTTTTTTCCAGTGTTCTGGAATCTTAGAC
>JBAXCL010000056.1:0-7114 GCA_037141515.1 archaeon | reverse complement strand
TGGCATTTGCGACACGTCGCAAAACTCATAGTTTTGCAACGAACCTTTGGTTTTGTAATGAGGCAAATGCTTTGGTTATGCCTTGGTTGGGTTCTTTATTATTTTTTGACTAAAAAATGTATTTTATTAATTTGTTTGGCTGCCGTGTTGCATAATTCATTTTTTTGGTTTGCGTGGCAAAGTTTGTAAAACGCCTAAGTTTGAAAGTTAAATCAGGGAGTTTGTTTTTCAGCACTTTACTTGTTTAGAAAGTTTGAGAAGCATAATAATGCAACACAGCATGTTCGGCGGTTTTATAATATTATTTTAAAACTTCGCCAGTTTCATTGCTCCAAAAAATCAAATCAAGTTCTGCAAAGCTAATTTTGTGTTTTTTGCAGAATTTTCGCATTTTTTCTTCGATTTCTAAGTACTTATTTTTGGATATTGTTTTTGGAACCTCACTAATCACACCGCATTTAACTAGGTTCTTCAAAATATGCCTGTCAAGGATTGCGACGCTGTCACCAAAACCAATGTTTCTTAAAAAGTGGGATGATTCTTTCATTCCGTAGCCGTTTACTTCTTTGTGTAGAAATTCCCTTGCGCGAATGGCGTCGCTTGGAAGTCCGTTTTTAATTAAAATTTGTTTTACTTTATTTTTTGGAAACTTTTCTTGAACTTCAACAAGTCTTTTTGCTTTAGTTCTAAAGAAACGTACATTCTTTAAAAATGGTTCTTTTTCTTGTGCAGACCCCATGTCCAGAATATTGTGTTCTTTTAATAGGTTGATAGTTTTAATCGCCTGCTTTGCAGAACTCTGCGGAGTAAGAATACAAAAACAAAGTTCTTCAAAAACTTTTTCGCTTGATTCCCAATTATTTTTGAAATCCTTAAGTGCACTCTTAATTCTGGTTTCTAGGCTGCTTGAAGGAATACAGTTGCTGGGCATTATTTTTGAACGCATTAATAACTATTTTTGTTTAGTGAATTAAAACCTATTGGCGAATGAATTAAACTGATTTTGAGCCCAATAATTGGTACATTGTTCGAATCAAACGTTTTATGCTACTTTTATAAATAAATTAACCCTAGTTATAATATACAATACTACTAAATTTGGTGATTTATTGCTCGAGTCAATTGCATTTATTCCAGACGGAAATAGACGTTACGCTAAAATGACAGGTATCTCGTTTGCTAAAAGTTATTCAATAGGTACTCAAAAAGCTTGGGATGTTTTGGGTTGGCTGAAAAAATACCCAAAAATATCAACAGGTACATTTTACACCTTCTCATTAAAAAACTTTAATCGTTCAAAAATCGAATTAAAAGTATTAATGAAAATATTTGAGCACGAACTTGATAAAGTGAAAAAACAAAAAATAATCGTTGAAAATGGCATCAGATTGAACTTCATCGGTAAGAGGGATTTGTTTTCAAAAACAGTTCAGAAAAAAATGATTGAAGCTGAAAAATATACTTCCCAATTTGATAATAAACTAGTTAATCTTGCGCTTGGTTACGATGGACAAACTGAAATAGTCGATGCTGCAAAAAGATTTGCAATAGATGTGGCAAATGGCACTGCAGATGCAGACTTTATTAATCCTGAAACCTTCAAACAATACTTGTACGCGGATTTCAAAGCACCAGATTTAATTGTACGCACTAGTTTTGAACAACGCTTAAGCGGGTTTCTAACCTACCAAAGTTCATACTCTGAACTTGCTTTCCTTGATAAATACTGGCCAGAACTAAATGAAAATGATGTGAATAAAATAGTTGTTGATTTTGATAATAGGGAAAGAAGATTTGGGAAATAATTAGCTTTTTATAATCCTTAGCGTATTTAGTTATTCTTATTTTTTTAGTCTGAAACTAATTTTATATTTCTGATTAAATATAATGTTTTATTAAAAATAATAGCCCCTCCCAGATTCGAACTGGGGTTGCGAACTTACTTCATCCGATTTGTTAAACTTAATCATGTCCAACATATTGTATGTCAGAGGCTCGAGTCCTTGGCCACTAGACGAAGGGGCTATTAGTGAATTTTTCCAGCAAAACCTTTTTAAGCGGGTGTCTAAAACCAACTTTTTGTGCAAAAGTATTGTTACTTTTTCTGAATATTCTAATCGAATAAAGTGGTAAGTACTTTTTGTCTTTAATCCATATGTTGCTACTTGAATTTATCCCAATTTTATTTAATTCATATAATACTTGCAAAGCCATTATTTTACTAGTAGTTGCATACTGAATGGTTCCGTTTTTCGTAATCGTTCCGTCTGAATCAAATAATCCAGAAATAGCTGAACGTATTATTTCTTCATTATTAAGTATTTTCTTTGTTAAGAATATGCGGTCGCACTTTTTTCCAGAATTTATTTCAAAATATTTTGAAAAGAACCAATGAATGGCTTTTGAGTTAATGCATGATTCAAAACAATTTGGTTTGCGTTGGTAGTGCTTTGACGTTATTCCAAACTCTTTTTTGATAATGTCGTCATATATGTCTTGGTGCTCTTTGTTATCGAAATATACTGACAAGTGCCAAGTTGTTTTTCTGTCAGAATATATTTTTGATAGGTGGCCGTCACCAAGAATGATTCCGACACAATAAGCAAGGTTTGTAGAAATTTGTTTTGGAAATTTAACTTTAGTTGCGGAATAATTGCAACTTATTATGTGTGCATTATTTTGAATACTTTTCATTAGCCTTGTTTGTTCAACGGGGGCAACTGCTCTAAAAAGCTTTTTAGCATCAATTATAGAAATTGGTTTTCTGTCTGTGCGCCACTCTTTTACCTTATTGTATTTTTCGTTCAATAATTTAGAAACTCTCTTCACACCTCCCAATAATTCGACTGCTTTTTTAGTTTCATTATGAATGCTATGAATAAATATTCCTTCAGATTCTTTGGAATTTTCAATATCAAAAATGAAAATTGTTTGCATAGTAAGAAAAGTTTTGAAGGATGTATTAAGCATTTGGTAAGTTCCATGCCGGCGCAGGGTTGTCATTGATTAATTATTAGTCTGCGTAAGTTAGTCAAAATTAGCTAGTCAAAAACTTAAGTATAGTTCCTGCCATAAAGAAAAACTTCGGATTTTTAGCCAGTTTGCCCACTAGCCTGCCAGGTTCATCCATGTCCCCGTCTTTTTCCAAAATTTCCTGAATGCCTTTTTCTTTAAGTTTAACAAATAAATCATCAAGTTCATTTTCGCTTAACCCATTAGCCCATCTGCGTATCTTCCAGTGCAAGCGAAGCTCTTTGTTTAGTGGTTCAAGTCGTTTTTCATAATCTGTTAATTTTGCTTTTCCGCCAAGTACATCCGCAATAGTTTCGCCAAGAATATTCCCAGATTTCATTCCAAATATTATTCCCCCACCAGTAGTAGCTTTAGTTTGAAAAGCAGAGTCCCCGACAAGAGCCATATTACTAGTAGTTATTTTTGTCAACGGCATTCCGCAAGGAATTAATGCAGAAACAGGTGCGTGAATTCTTGAATCAGGAAGTCTTTGCTTTACAAATGCCCTGAAATTTGCAGAAATGTCCTCTCCAAGAACTGTGCCAATGCCCACTTTTGCTTTCTCTTTGCTTATTGGTATGACCCAAGAGAAAAAACCTTTTGCATAATTTCCAAGATAAATCTCAACCATTTTTTCATCATAATCCCCTGAAATTGTTGCTTGCATTGTGTGAACAAAATTTTCTTTAGGCGGGTTAATGCCTATTAAATGTCGTACTAATGAATTTGCCCCATCAGCACCAATTACATACTCAGCCTTTCTTATTTCGCCCCTGCCATTATTTTGAACAAATAAAGTGTTGTTCCTTACATCAATTAGCTTAGTGTTTGTTCCCACATGTATATTTAGTAATCTTGCTCGCCTAAGCAGAGTCTCGTCAAATTTTTTTCTATCAACAACATAAGCAACAGTTTTTGGCATTTTTACTTCTATTTTGTGCCCTGAAGGAGAAAATATTTTTGCGCCCCTAATTTCATTTTGAATAGAATCGCCTAAATTAATTCCAAGATCATCAATACCCTTTTTTGAAATTAACCCTGAGCAATGTTCGGGTTCGCCTACTTGTTCATGTTCCTCAAAAACAGTTGCATCAAAACCAAGTTCTTTAATTTTCATTGCAGTCGCAAGACCAGCAGGACCAGCTCCAATTATTGCTATTGTATTCAACAAAATCACTGCTTTATTATGGTATTAACTACAATAATAACCTGCTTTTTTATTAATTAATATTATTTGTTATATAAAAAAGTATTTAATTAATGGTTAATAAAGTTACTTGGCGAATGGATAGTTTATTTTTAATTTTATAGAAAATGTTTTTTGTTAGTCTATTTTTTATTTTTGGCCCCATTTCTTTGTTTCAGGTTCTTCTTTTTTTTGTAAAATAGTTGAAGCAATGTTTGTTTTTTCTCCAAAACCGTGTCCGCCTTGTTTTCCTTTGAAAAATAGTATTACTACGATCACAACAATTAATGCAAGTATTACTAATATAATTATTATTCCAAATCCTCCAAGATTAAAATCAAAAGACCCGCCTGTATTAAGTTCTTCTGCAGTTATATTATCTCCAAGTATTAATGGTGGTGCGCTAAATAAAGCAATTACATTATTTTGAAGCATTTCATTAGCTTTAGCTACAGGGACTTCGCCAATACCGTAAGTTATTGATGCTCTTGCGCCCTTAGCCACAGTTACAGTAAATTCAATTACTGGGTCGTTTTTAACAATTCTAAAATTGCTATCAGAAATAATCTTATCAGCTGAATCAATAAATTGCTTTGGTATTATTTCTACAATCTTAACAATATCTGAATTAGTGTCGTTTGTAAATGTGATTTTTATCTTAAATTGGCGCATAGAATCCGATCCAGCTTTAACAATAGTAATACTTCGCTCCATGTTTGAATTAGCAAGAACAATTGCTTGCGCATTTGCATCAGCGCTGCTAAAACCTAACTTTGCCAAAATACTTGGGAATGCATTCGAATCAAAAACATAAGTGTTAGTGTCAATTGTACTAATAGTTGCTAATCCAATAAATGCCGTGTAAGATGCTGAAGCACTCTCTGCTTTTTGTAAGGTTGTATCAAATAACTTCGCTAAAAAATCGCTTTGTGCGCCTGATAAAAGTAAATCAGTATTTTGTTTAGTTGTATTCAAATCAATCGGAAGCAAAAGCGCTTCTTTTTTATAATAATTTACAATGTCATCCGCGGATTGTTTTTTTTGTAAAGCATCACTTATTGCCTTTTGTGCTTTTTGCTGTTCGCTAAGAATATTTGCAACTGTTATTGTTCTAGTAATTTCAGTTATGTTTCCTGCTAAATCAAATGCAGTAGCTTTTATTGAATAATCTTTATTCGCGTAAATTAATGAATTGATATCAATATAATATTTATTTTCTGAAGAAACTTTGCTTGCTGTAGAAATTATTGAATTAAAATCGAATTGTACTTTATCAAAAGCCTTGTTGTCAGTTGCGCTGACGATTATTCTTCTTGCTCCAACGAATAAATTATTTGTGTCATCCCAACTAATTGTAGGTGCTGTGTTATCAAGGGTTACTGAGTTCTTTTCTGAATCATTAGTATTATTAGAAGCGCACCAAAAACCAACTATTCCATAAGTGTTGCTGTCACTTATTGTAAAACTACTCGAAATTGAAGAAGCACTGCTTGAATTTGTTACTAGCGTTGTGTTACTTGCTGAGGGGTTAGAATAAGCATACCAAATTTTTGAATTAGTTACACTATCAGTGAAAATGCATGCAATGTCCAACACATCCCCTTTTTTTGCATAAGCAATTGTTGAACCACTCTTTTTGACAGTTAGGGAAGAAGTTGTTGCATTAGGTGTAGTACTTACTTCGCTTGTAAAATCGCTGTAATTTCCAGCTTTATCAATGGTTCTTATTTTGAAAGAATAAGAAGTTCCATTTGTTAATCCAGTTGCAGTGTATGTAGTATTACTATCACTTACTGTTTCGATTAAAGAACTGTTTCTATAAATCTCAATTGAATTGTTTCCCGACGCATCATCCGCAGTAGGTGCTGTCCAACTTAATACAACCGAACCGTTTCCTGCTGCTGCACTAAGTCCTGTTGGGCGACTAGGGCTTACTGTATCAACTCCAATTGTAGTGCCATAATAATTTGTGTCAGTGTTTCCTGCACCATCTTTAAACTGTACATAAACAAGTCTATTCCCATCAGAAACCGAACAGCCGTTACTGGTTGTTATTATATTAAAATCAGAATATGTTGCCGCGTATAAAACCCAACTTGTCCAACTTGAATGATTGCAAGAAAATCTCATAGATAATCCTGTTGTTCCTGTTAAATGAGTTGCTGAAATAGAAAGAGTTGGTTTTCCTGAACTATTCCAAGCAGGTCCGGTAATAGTTCCTGCGCTTGGAGAATTAGTGTCAACAGTGAAATAACTACTTAATTGAGTTGATTGGTTTCCTAAAGTATCATTTGCATCAATAGTTATTGTGTGCAAACCTTCTGAAGCGCCTGATAATGCATAAGCCTCAGGGATTTCACTACCATCAAGCTTTGCTTTTGATGCTCCTACACTTGAAATAGAATCCGTGCAGGAATAGTGAAAAACTAGTGCTTGGAGATCTGTTGAATTATAATAATTTCCATCAGGAGGGCTTGTCACTGTACAAACAGGACCCGAAGTATCAATTAAAATAGCTTTATTTGTTCCAAGTGAAGTTGCGCTAGTTAAATCAAGGTTTGCAGAATTTAGATCAGAAGCAGAAACAATTGTTGCACCACCAGCAGATAGTGCAGATGTTGATGAGTAATTTAAATCAGTTGTATTTTGTCCACTTGCGACTAAATAATTAAAATCAAGGGTTGCAGTGCCTGTTCCGCTAATGTAACTTGCCGACCCGCCTGAATTAAGAGCTAATGTTGGAGTACCATCCGAAACATTTACTGCTTCACTAAAAGTAACTTGAATAGAAATTGCTTGCCCAGAAATATAAGTTGCATCTAGTGAGCTTGATGATATATTAGTTACTGTGGGTACAGCGAAACAAATGGATGTAACAAAGATTAGCATTATTAGAGTTACTATAAATTTCCTTAG
>JBAXCL010000055.1:0-7226 GCA_037141515.1 archaeon | reverse complement strand
ATTCTTAATCGAAACCAATTTTTTCAATGGAGGAGGTTCGAAACTTAAATCAGTATGTGGTGAATTTAAGTCCTTGTTTAATGAACTTAAACAACAAGAAATTGAGCTTATTTGGGTTACTGATGGAAAAGGTTGGGAAACAACAAAAAGACCTCTAGAAGAATCATTCAATAATAACAACTATATTTTTAATTTAAATCAATTAGAAAATGATATATTGAAAGAAGCATTAACAGATTAATAATTTGTGACAATCACTTCCTTAATTTTTCCCCTCTTTTTTGCCTTACAGTTAATAAATCTTGAAGCCATAACAGTATGAACATTAAAATCGGAATACAAATCTAAAATAAATTTAGTGTGTGAATTACTCAACATTACAAAACAACCTTTCTCGTCCAGTTGAATAAAGCAATCTCTTAATCTTTCTTGGTCTTTTTCATTGAAATCATTAGCCGTATAACTAGTGAATGCAGAGGTTTTACTCAAAGGCTGATAAGGAGGATCAAAATATATAAAATCACCACGCTTAGCTTTTTCAACTGCTTTTTCAAAGTCGAATGATGTTAATTCATCTTTAAGTAAAGCTTTATGAACTAACAAAATATTTTCCATATCCAAAATCTTTGGATTTTTATATTTTCCAAACGGAACATTAAAACCTCCTTTTGAATTTACTCTGTACAAACCATTAAACGCAGTTTTATTCAAATAAATAAAACGCGCTGTTGCTTGAATTAAACCAATTGACTTTTCAGCCCTGATTTTATAAAAAGTAGTTTCATCATGAACATATTTCTTGTTATTAAATTCAGCTATTAATTCTGAAGGTTTTTCCTTTATTACTTTGTACGCATTTATTAACTCTTTATTTACATCATTCAAAAATGCGTGCTTTATTAGCCCAGCTGAATAAAGCTCAAAAAATAAAGCCCCCCCGCCAAAAAAAGGTTCAAAGTAATTTTCAAATTTTTTTGGAGAATATTTTAGAAGTTCGTGAACTAGCTGACGCTTACCGCCAGCCCACTTAACAAACGGTTTTGGATGCATACTTTAAATATATTAAAGCAAAAAGATTTTATATCAAGCAATTGAACAGTTTAGCACCAATAACCTTTTCTGAAACGAACAAAACAACATTTACATTAAAAATCAGGGACTTATTAGGCCCTGTGGCGAAATAATTGCAGAGATTACCTCGTTAGTATCAACTGCGAGGTTCATTAGTTCAACCCCGCTCTTTTTAGCAACTTTTCAGTCATCCCTTTATTAATTTTCTTGCTAATTTCTAAAGCATCTTTCTCAGTAAGCTTTGATTTCTTAGCAATTGTATCAAATATTTTGAACATTACTACTTTTTCCTTAATTGCTTTTCTTGCTACTTCGGACCAATTAATGAACTTCATTTGATCCATTTCCTCTTTAAGTTCTTTAGGAATTGATAACGTCATATTAGGCACCAACTTCACCTCCCTTTGCACACAATACACATAATTAAGTATTTATATGTGTTGGGAGGGTTATGCTAGAAAGAATTCTAAAATTGTTTAAAAACATTTGGCAAGTGCCTTGCAGGCATCATGCTTTAGCAATGTTTTTATATTCAATTTAACGAGTATTTAATTAACGAGTAAGTCCTGCTGAAAGGATGACGTCCAAGGATTGGGAATTGGATGAGTAAGCAGGGTTCGTTAGTGAAAATTATGGCTAAACCAATTGAACCAACTCCCGTGCTAAGGGGAAAATACGCTTTAAGGTTCTTACGCATGATGAAGGAAACTGAGAATAGAAAAGAGCTCACACAAAGCGAAAAAGAATTAAAAAAGCTAATGGAAGAAAATACACTCTTATTCAAAAATGTTAAAACTACTTTATAACGCGCATAGTATCCAAAAACATCGGCACGCTTTTTCCTTTAATATCTTTTATTGGCATAAAGCCCATCTTCAAATAAAAATCAACAGGGTTTTTGCCTTCCTTATCCAAATAATTCTTTGAATCAACAACAATAAATCTGCTTGTTTAATAAAGTTGACAAAAATTCGTTGATTGATTTAAGAAAAATATAAAGAGAAGGGGAAATTTACCCCTTCACTTTGAAAATCAGAACTTATTTCTTTTTTCCTTTTTCAGTAGTTTTTCCGCTTTGTTTTTCTTTCAAAGCAGCTTGTGCTGCAGCCAACCTTGCGATTGGTACCCTGTATGGAGAGCACGAAACATTTGACATTCCGATTCTGTGACAGAATTCTACTGTTGCTGGGTCTCCTCCGTGTTCGCCGCAGATTCCAATATCAATATCTGGTCGAACGCCGCGAGCTAACTTTACTGCTTGCTTCATTAAGAGTCCAACTCCTTCTTGGTCGATGGATTGGAATGGGTCGCGAGCGTATATTCCTTGCGCAACGTATGGAATCAAAAACTTTGCAGCGTCGTCTCTTGAAAACCCGCAAGTCATTTGAGTTAAATCATTTGTTCCAAATGACATGAACTCTGCTTCCTTAGCTAATACATCCGCAGTGAGTGCAGCGCGAGGAACTTCAAGCATTGTTCCAATCTTGTAATGAACTTTGCCTTCTGCTCCAACTTCTTTAGCAATTTTTCTAGTTAACTCAGCTAGTGGAGAATATTCCTTAATTGTTCCAACTAGAGGAATTTCTATTTCAGGAATTGCTTTAATTCCTTTCTTCGCAACGCTAATCGCAGCGTTAAAAATTGCTCTAACTTGCATTTCCATTATTTCCGGATATACTACAGCTAAGCGGCAACCCCTAAATCCAAGCATTGGGTTAAACTCGTGCAAGGAAGAAATAGTATCAACTATTTCTTTTGGAGTAACGCTAAGTTCTTTAGCAATTTCCTCGATTTCTTTTCTTTGCTCTTCTTTAGGCAAGAATTCGTGCAACGGAGGATCAAGCATTCTAATAATAACCGGCAAGCCGTTCATTGCTGTAAAGATTCCTTCAAAGTCTTCCTGCTGGTAAGGCTCAATCTTTGCCAAAGCTTTTCTTCTACCCTTTTCGTCTTTAGCAAGAATCATTTCTCGAACCGCTTTAATTCTAGTAGCGTCAAAGAACATATGCTCGGTTCTAACTAACCCAATTCCTTCCGCACCAAAGTTACGAGCTAATATTGCGTCCTTTGGAGTATCAGCGTTAGTTCGAACTTTTAGTGTTCTAAAACCGTCCGCCCACTTCATTAGAGTAGAGAAGTCTCCAGAAAGAGTTGGTTCAACTACTGGAACTGAACCAATAATTACGTGACCCAAAGAACCATTTAGAGAAATTACATCCCCTTCTTTTACTACAGTCCCTTTACACGTGAACATTTTTTTCTTCTCATCCATTACTATTTCATCACAACCCGAAACACAGCACTTACCCATTCCGCGCGCAACAACAGCAGCGTGAGAAGTCATTCCGCCTCTTGCAGTTAAAATTCCAACAGCAGAATTCATTCCCTCAATATCTTCAGGAGAAGTTTCAAGCCTTGCTAGAATAACTTTCTCTCCCTTCTCGGTCCACATTTTTGCATCAAGAGCGTTAAAAACAACTTTACCAACCGCAGCACCAGGTGAAGCAGCTAAACCAGTAGTTAGAACTTGATACTTGTGCTTTGGATCAAACTGCTTGTGCAAGAATTGATCAAGAGAAGCTGGTTCAACGCGAAGAACAGCATCTTCTTTATTTATCAAACCCTCTTTCTCCATATCAACAGCAATTTTTACTGCCGCGTGAGCGGTTCTCTTACCGTTTCTAGTTTGAAGCATATAGAGTTTTTCGTGTTCGATAGTGAACTCAAAATCCTGCATATCCTTGTAAGTGATTTCTAATTTTTGGCGAATATCAACTAACTCCGCATAAACTTTTGGAAGAACTTTACCAAGTTCCTCAACGTGCTTTGGAGTCCTAATACCAGCAACAACATCCTCTCCTTGCGCATTCATTAAGAATTCACCGTAGAATTTATTCTCCCCAGTAGAAGGGTTTCTAGTAAAAGCAACTCCAGTACCACTATCATCACCCATGTTACCAAAAACCATTTCCTGAACATTAACCGCAGTACCCCAATCACTAGGAACGTGATTTAATCTTCTATAAACAATTGCTCTATCATTCATCCAAGAACGAAACACCGCATCGCGAGAACGTTTTAATTGCTCAATTGGATCCTGAGGGAAATCTTCTTTAGTTTCCTTCTTGTAGAGTTCCTTAAACTTAACAACTAACTCTTTTAGCATTGCAGTAGTCATTTCAGTATCCTGCTTGATTTTGTTGCTGTGCTTAATTTCATCCATTATGTGCTCAAACTTCATTCTATCAATTTCCATTACAACGTCACCAAACATTGTAATAAATCGTCTATACGAATCGAAAGCAAATCTTTCATTCTTTGAAACCTTTGCAATTGCCTCAACAACCTTATCATTCATACCCAAATTCAAAATAGTATCCATCATTCCAGGCATCGAAGCAGGAGCACCGCTTCTAACAGAAACCAAAAGCGGATTCTTTAAATCATTAAACTTTTTTCCAGTCTTAGACTCTAACTTCTTAACCGCATCAAGCATCTCTGCATCCAATTCAACAGGGTGCTTTCTATTATTCGCGTAAAAATACTTACAAACATCAGTAGTAATAGTAAAACCATACGGGACAGGCAAACCATTTCTTGTCATATCCGCTAAATTAGCTCCCTTTCCTCCAAGAAGCATCTTCATTGACTTATCTCCATCCTCAAACATATACACGTACTTTTCAGCCATTAATAATTCCTCCAAAATGTCAATTTAGCTTTAAGGACTAATAAATTATTCCCAAAAACTAACACCAGACTTATTGTATCTTGAACCATTCAATAAAAAAAAGGTTAATAAATGTAAGTAAGAGGACCTAAAAACATTCAAATTTTCATAATAAAAAAATTAGAGTTTCTTTCGCAGTGATATAAAATCTTTAACTTTTTGAGGGGTTCTAATTGAAAAAATACTTGCTTTCTTTTTCCTAACTTCATTTAAAAAAATAGGCATTTCTCTTGAATTAACAACAGACCTAATATTCTCACGCGAGAAGTCATATCACACTAAGTCAAAAACTTATATTTAAACGTGCTTTTTATTATTCGAAAAACACTTCCTGTCAAAATCAAATCAAAGCAAGAAATAAATACTGCAGAAGCATTTATTTTTCATGGCAAGACGAGCACCGTGGAAAAGGCAACTTGAAATTGGCTTTGATGCAGAGAAAGCTAGGCCAATAGGCGTAAAGCGTAAACCCCACACTAGAGTAGTTCGCGAACAAAACCTAAAAGCACTACTAGCCCACCCAAAGGCAATTGAACTCGCAGAAACAGAAAGGATTTGTAGAATAACATCAAAACAGGTTACAAACTCAAATCAAACAGAACTTTGGGCGTATGTTTCGAACCACCCAAGAGAAGTTGCAGCAATATTAAACAAAGCAACAAAGCACGACCTAATTGCATTAAATGGAAACGTATCCGAAATTAATGCAATTGAAAAATTACGTGAAACAATAGCAAACAGAGGAATCACAAAAATTTCTCCAGCAGAGGCAATTAGACTAGTTGCCAGAAAAATCGCCATAGGAAAATTTAAAAGCGCAAAAGACAACTATATGCCATTTTTTCACAAACAATTCAAACAATATCTCACCGATTCTCGACGAATACCGCTTGGGCTAAATAACCCATTAAAGGCCCCATCAGAAACCATGCCAAATGACGAACCATATTCAAACATGTTCAAGCACTTTGCAGAAAATACAGTTCCTGAGTATATAGCAAACAGAGTATTCCCAGTAAGCATTTATGAATCTACATTCATCGCAACATTAAAACAAGAAAGACTTATTGTAAACAACTTCAGCCACATGGCAAACACCGCACTAAAAGCTGCGTTTCGTAAAAGAGTAGTTCCAAAAGAAATTCTGAAAAGGGAAAAAAGCCGAATAATACATGAAGCAAGAGAAATAATTAGAAAATCCAACGAAGAACAACTTCTTTTTCTAAAAAATGGATTAGCTGAGGGCACAAAATTATCAGAAAAGGCAATGCGCGAAATTAAGTCCCACTTCGAAGCCGAAATAGTAAAAAAAATAGATCCATTTATAGAAACTATAACCGAACGCGCAAAAAATTTAGCCGAGAAATACCCGCTAAGAAAAAATACTACTGAAAAACAAAATTTTATAAAAGCGCACCCTCAAAATGAAATTGAAGCGCGCATAGAAACTCACAAAAAACGCACAGCAAGACAAGCAATGGCAAGAGCACTAGGAGTAGCATATGATCCATTCCCTGAAATTGTTGCATCAATAAAACAAAAAAACCCTGCACGCGCACAAGTACTTGAAAAACTCGTCGCAGAAAAACATATCGACCCGCACACATTCGCAGTACTTCACACAAAAACAAGAAAAGGGGAAGCGCTATTTTTTCATGCAGTATTTGACAACGAATTTCAAAAAAGATTTGGAGTTACCGCACTTGAACCACTAGCAAGAATACTATCATACCTTGGGCGCGGCAAAGGACACATAAATGAAAAAGTCGAAAAAAACGCAGTACGCTTCGCAGAACACACCACCCCGCACAAAAAATATAGCATTGGTCACAAACTAATGGAATACCTAAAAACTCACCACTACCTTGACCAATCCCACACAGGCAACCACGTTTCATACCTTGACTCAGCCGTGCTAAAAACCACAAAAAAATAGAAACTAATTTTTAATTAATGCAAAAATTTAGTGCACGTAGCAAAACAGCAGTTTTGCGTCCAAGTGAAGCGCAGCTTCACAGGACCCATAAAACGCATTGCGTTTTATTTGGTCGCACACAAAGCAAAAGCTTTGTGTTGGGTTTTGCGAAGCAAAAAGTGCACGGTCTAACAAGCCCCTAATTTAGTGCAAGTTTTACCTTCGCCAGAAAGTAAAAAGTGCACGGGAACGGATTCGAACCGTTGAACGCGCTAGGCGACCAGGTCCTAAACCTGGTGGGTTTGGCCACTCCCCTACCCGTGCAAATAAAACAAATTAACCAAATGCTTAGCTTTGGCTCAATCTAAGTAATTGTTACAAAGATACTTTATAAAAGTTGCCAATAGCACTAAAACACATTCACCCCGTGTCGAAAGTGCCTTTCGAAGTGAATCGGCTCTGTAGAAATGATATATAAATAGGGCTAAATAGAGGGTTGCCCCTCTATCT
>JBAXCL010000054.1:0-7347 GCA_037141515.1 archaeon | reverse complement strand
GATATGAATAGTTTATTTCCTTTTTTTAACAATACTAAAGTAAATGCTTCTTCAGTTGAAGTGTATTTTTGTCCAAGTGATGCTTGCGCTGATCAATTAATCAAAAAGATAAATTTGGCAAACAAATCGCTCTTCATTGCGATTTATTCTTTTACAAATGATGCTATTGCTGATGCGGTGATTAAGGCAAAGCAACGCGGGGTTGATGTGAAAGTAATTTTTGATTATGATCAAAGTAAAATTAAGGAGAGTGATGATGAGTTACTTTCCCAAAATGGGGTGCTTGTTGCAATGAAGAATGGTGCGGGTTATATGCATAATAAATATTCTGTAATTGATGGTAATATTGTAGCAACTGGGTCTTTTAATTATTCTGAGAATGCTAATACAAGAAATGAAGAGAATTTAGTTTTCATCGATAGTTCTGATCTTGCCAAAAAATTTACTACTAATTTTAATGATATTTGGGCTTCTTCTGATGAAGTTAACTAAATTTGATAAGTGTTGGTTTTGGTTACTAACTGGATTTTGGTTATTGATTGGGATTTTGGTTATTGATTGGGATTTTGATTAATGGTTAGAATTTTGAATATTAATCATAATTTTAAGAGTTTGTGCTGAAGTAATTTTTTATGGAAGCTGTTTATTCTCCTGCAGAGGATTCCTGGTTGCTTGGGGATTATTTGAAGAAGGAAAATCTTTCAGAAAAGAAGTGTCTGGATTTAGGTTGTGGTTCGGGAATTTTAGCAATTGCAATGCTTAAAGCCGGGGCTAAGGAAGTGCTTTCTATTGATGTTAATGAAAGTGCATTAAAAGAAACTAATATTAATATAGATAAATTTTTTGATGAATACAGTAAAAACAAATCTCTAATTGTTGGACACTTTGTCGGTGCAAAAAAAAGCGATTTATTTTCAGCAGTTAATGATAAATTTGATTTTATTTCTTTTAATCCACCGTATGTTCCTTCTGATGAAATTAAATGGAGGGATTTGGACGGCGGTAAAAATGGGCGAATCGTTATTGATAGATTTATTAGTGAAGTTAAAAATCACTTAAATCCAAATGGCATTGTGATTTTGCTAATTTCTTCGCTTAATGATGTGAATAGTGTGGTTAGTAAGTTTAAGAATCTTGGGTTTAGCGTATCAATAGAATCAAAGAAAAAGCTTTTTTTTGAAGAGCTTATAATTTTGCGTGCCAATATTTAGCCGTATAATGTATTTTTATGGCAAAAATTTGGGCTTTTTAATCTTTCTAATATGAATTAGTGTATGCCTTCAAATATTTCAGTAGAATATGCTCTTGCGCAACAGAAATTTATTACAGCAAAAACTCCTGAAGAAAAACTTGCAGCTCTGCTTGAAATGAAATCTTATGTTCCTACTCATAAGGGCGCTGAAAAGATGCGCTCTGATTTAAATAGGCGCATTTCTGAATTAAAATCTGAAATTGAAAAGCAAAAAACGCAAGGCGCAAAAAAAGGCGGGGCGTCTTCCTCAATGTATGTTAGAAAGGAAGGTACTGGGCAAATTGTTATTGTTGGTTTGCCAAATTCAGGAAAAAGTTGGATGCTTAACAAAATAGTTGGAAAAGAAATTACGCCTGTTACCCCATATCCTTTTGCAACAAAAGAACCTGCGCCAGGAATGTTTAATTATGATGGCGCTGCAGTTCAGATTGTTGAACTTCCTGCATTAATTGAGGGGTCAAGTGAAGGTAAGGCTCAGGGGCGCGAAATTATTGGCGTTATAAGAAATGCTGATACAATTCTTTTTACTGTTCCTTCTGATGATCAAAAAGATTTGCTTATTAGCGAATTATCAAAATCTTATATTTACCTTAACAAAACCCGCCCGCCAATTAGTGTGAAAGTTTCTTCTTTTCCAGGTATTCAAATTTCAGGAAAAGAATTTTTGGCTTTTAGTGTGGAACAGCTTGAAGCGTATTTAAAAAATTCTGGTTTTAGCAATGCGCAGGTTATTGTTTTTGGAAAAATAAATTCGCTTGATGATGTTGCGGAAGCGTTAAATGAAAAAATTTGTTACAAACCAGCAATATTTGTAAACCCTTATGAGGTGACAGATCATTCTCTTGTTAATATTAAGGATCAGTTATTCGTAACTCTTGGAAAGATATTGGTGTTTACTAAAAAGCCAGGTAGGGAAGCTGATATGAATGATCCTCTTTCAGTTCCAAAAGATTCAACTGTTTCTGATGTTGCAAAGATTCTTCACAAAGATTTTGCTAAGAACTTAAAATTTGCAAAAGTTTGGGGGTCGACAAAATTCGAGGGCCAACGTGTTGGTCCAGAGTATGTTTTGAAAAACAAGGATATTGTTGAGATAGCTATTTAGTATTCTATTTCTAGTTTATGCAAAAATAGAAAATTATTTTTTGTGGCCGTGTTTATGATCTTCTTCAAATTTTGAGTCAGTACCTTTAATATTAGTGTTATTGCCTTTTCCAAAAAATAAGTATGCCGCAATAGCTAAAACTATTATTCCAATTAGTGCAATTATTGGGTAATTAATTTTTTGAACATTGAACGTGTACTCGTTCTCAAAGTAGTGTGGTGTATTTGTGTCATCAAAGTATCCGTATGCCATTACTATTTTTTTCTCGCCAGCAGCTTCTATTGGAATGGTTATTACAAACTTTTGAGCCATAATTCCTTGTGAAAGTATTTTTTCCTCAAATACTGGTTGGGTTTTAACAATAAAGTCTTTTGGTGCTAGAGCTTCCGCACTTGCATTAAAAATAGTTTTTGTTGATGTGTTCTTAAGTGAAAAATCTATTGTTGCTGTATCAATTCCATTTATTGTTTCTATTTTTTGTATTCCGCTTGCTTCAATTGGCGCAGTAGTTGTTTCGATCATTGTTGCTGCTGCTTGCCTTAATTCGGTTTCGGTTCCAAAGTAAGCATAAAGATTAGCTTTAGCATTTTTTATAGAAACTGCTTTTATTTTTATTCCAAATTCTTTTACTTCGCCGGGTTTTATTGAATCAATTTTTTTGCTAAAAATAGTTGTTTCGCCGTAAGTATCATAAAAAACAATTCCTTCGTCGCCTTGAACGCGGAGGTTAACATTTTTTAGTTCTTTATTAGAGTCATTCATCAGCGTGACTAAAAGAAAAGCTACTTCATTTTCTCCAAGGACTTTTTTATCAGTTGTCGCATTTCCAAGGATGCTTGCATTTACCATTCCTGCAAAAAGTAAAACTGCCATTGCAACAATTGCAATGCTAGTAAAATTTTGTTTTTTATTTGTATTCTTGTTCATTTAATTCCCCTTCCCCATCTTTTTTCTTTAAAACAAATTTTTGAAGTACAAAAATAACTATTACAGCTATCACAAGTCCCATAATTGCTTTGATTATGAGGTCATCGTTGTTAGTTGTTGTATCAGTTGCCCCGTCCTTAATTATGAGCTTAACATTACTTATGGCTTTTGTAGCAAAATCTTTTGCTTTATCATATTCAATGTTGTTGAATCTACTTTGTGCTCCGCTCCAATTTGTTTTTAATGCGCTTACTGCATCCTGATTCGCCCACAAATCAACATTATCAGTTGAGAGTATTGCTTCTGATGCGACTTGTAGTGTGGTAAAACTGCTGTCAAGTTTTATCAAGTCTTCGTTTCGCCCATAAAGAATTACCCATGCTTGGCTTCTGGATTTTCTTGAGGCGAGTGTTGTTGCAAAAGCCCCGCTGTTTTTTGCTTCGTTAAATATTGATTCGATTTGTGTTCTTTGAGCGTCAACAGTGCTAAAAAAGTTTGGCAGGCGTCTTGCGTTTACTGGGATTGTTAGGAGTGATTGGAAGCTTCTTTTTTGGTCAACAGTAATTTGGGCATTTTCTAGTGCGCCTATTGCTTGGCTGATTTCGGTGAGTTTTGCGTCAAGGGTGTTGAATTTTTGTTTTATTGATTCTATTTCAGTGAAGTATGAGTTGTAATAATTTTCATAAAGTGTCGCTTTGTTTGTATCTGGGGCGTTAAAGAATTCTTGTTCAAAAACTCTCGCCTTTTCAACTGCGGCAACTGTTTTTGTGCATTCTGCAGCGAGGTCGTCTGTCATTGTTTGTGCTTCAATTGCGCTCTTTGCAATATTTTTTGATGAAGAATCGGTCAATTTGTTTAGTTCTGTTTTAACTGTTATTATGCTGTTCATCAGTGAACCAAAATCGTTTGAAAGATCCCCAAAATAACTTTTTGTCGAGTATGAGAATGGCCAATCTGATGCTGAAGTGCTTTGGTTTAACTGCCCCATTTTTGAATAAATTATCGTGGCTTTGATTAGTTCACGTACTTCAATATCATTTGATGCAATTTCCCCATTAGTGTTTTTTATTGGAATGTATGCGTTTATTTTACTGTCAACCGATGCAGCAACTATTTGGTACGCTGCACTCTTGTAAGTAATTAGTCCTTTTGAAACTGAAGCGGTTTCATTTGACATGATATAATTGTTTTGTGCCGAAACTATTGCAATTGCCTCGTCTGCCGAAATAGCATATGTGCTAAGTGCTAGGAAAAATAGCATTAGAGTAATTACTATTGTTTTGCTTATTTTTTGCATATACTAGAAAAGGATTATTGACTATTAAAACGTTTCTTGTGAGTTTTTGCGATGAGTAGTAGCGTTATTTCGAGTTTTTATTGCTTATTTAGCTTCAACTTTAATTTCTTTTCCGCTAAATTCAAGTGTTAGAATGTTATGAGTTGCTTTAATTTCTTTTTCCGCGCTTTTTAGTGAGAGTGGGGCAATTGCCATTTTTATCGGGTCTTTGAGTGATAGTGCTGCGTCTTTTTTCGCTTTCCAAACTGCTGAGTTGAATTCAACAAATTCTTTTCCATTAATTTCAGTTTTGTGCTCGTCTATTTGCGGGAATGGTTTTGTGTGTATTTCTTCACTAAATAGTGCTTTGTAAATGAAGTAAGTGAATGATGGGTTGATTGGGTATTGTATTTCAAGGGCTTTTCGTAATACTTCGCGCAGTGTTTTTACTGCGGCATTTCTTTCTTCTTCGCTAAATTTTGTGTTCGCGTCGTTGTTGTATGCTCTTCTTTTTACTGTTTCAACGTAGTGTGATGCGAATTCTTCTTTAATGAAGTTTGTAAGTCTTACTGCTGGGTTGTGGAAGTCGTATTCTTTATAGCTTTCTTTAGCTTCTTTTGCGATTGAATTTATTTCACTCAATATCCATTTATCTATTTCCATTAACTTGACTTTCTTTTCTTGTTCTTCTTTTAGTTCGAACATTGAAACGAATTTTGAAACATTCCATAGTTTTGCAAGAACTTTTCCAGCGTTTTCTATTCGTTCAAAACTGCATCTAAAATCAGTGCTGTCAAGGTTTCCTTCTAGTGCGGCCCATAATCTAAATGGTTCTGGCCCGTATTTTGAAAGAATGTCGTGGGGATCAATTCCGTTTCCGCTTCTTTTTGAGAATTTGTGTCCCTTGTCATCAACAATCATGTAGTTAATCCAAGCGTCAACAAAAATTGTTTTTCCTGTGAGAAGGTAATCTTTTAGCAGTGTGTAGTAAAGCCATGTGCGTACTATGTCTTTTCCCTGTGGGCGTAGTGAGCAAATTTGGTGTTTGTTATAAAATTCAGGTTTTCTTTCGTAACCTAAAATATATAGTGGTGAGATGCTTGAGTCAAACCAAGTGTCAAATACTCTTTCGTCTCCGCGAAATTCGTTTCCGCCGCATTTTTTGCAAGTGCCTTTGTATTCTTCTTTCCAGGGTTGTACATATTTTCCTTTTTGTGCTAGAACTATTTCGCTGCATTTTTTGCAGTACCAAACAGGTACTTCGGTAGCGTAGTATCTTCTTCTTGTTATTGGCCAATCAATTGCAACTGAATCAATCCAGTCAAAAAGCATTTGTCTTGATTTTGGAGAGAAAAAATTTACTTCGTTTGTCATTCTTCTCATTTCGTCTTTGTACGCGAGTTGTTTTAGATAGTACTCTGGCATTTCAATAAATTCAATTGCTGCTCCGCTTCTTTCGCTTACTGGTGTTCTGTGCGCTTCGGTCGGAGTAATTTTTTTAAGAAGTCCTTTTTGTTGCATTTCGTCAGCAACTTTTTTTCTAGCATCAAGTATTTTCATTCCTGCCAAGTCGCCGGCATTTATGTTTAGTGTGCCGTCTTTGTTTATTGCTACTTTTGCAGTAAGTCCTTGTTCTATAAAGAATCTAATATCAGTTAAGTCTCCATAAGAGCACATCATCATTATTCCCGTGCCTTTATCCATTTCTGCCGCAGGGTGTGCAATGCATTGAACTTCATTATTAAAGTAAGGTGTGATTAGCGTTTTTCCTGCAAGTTTTGTGTATCTTTTGTCTTCAGGGTTAAATATTACCATTTTGCATGTGCAAATAAGTTCTGGTCTTGTAGTGCCGATTATTACTTCTTCGTTTGTTCCTTTTACTTTGAATACAATATCATAAAAATATCCTGGTCTGTCTTCGTAAATTATTTCAGAATCAGCTACTGTTGTTTGTAGTTTTGGATCCCAGTTAACTGCTTTGTTCGCTTCGTAAATTAATCCTTTGTTATACAAATCAATAAATGTTGCTTGTGTTACTGCGCGGTAACTTGCGGAGTCTGTTTGATAAATATCTCCTATTCTGCTTCCTTCTTCCCAGCTTGAAAAGCTTACTCCACATTTGAAGAATGAATCAATGCTTTCTGCGCTTGTTTCGTCAAGTAGTTTTCTGCAGTACTCAACCGCTTTTTCTCTTGTAATTTTTGTAAATTCAACTTTGTATTTTTTCTCTGCGCTGATTTCGATTGGTAATCCGTTTTGGTCAAGCCCTAGTGGAAATAGTACTTCTTCTCCAATCATTCTTCTGTATCTTGCGAAGAAATCCATTGTAGTGTATGTTGTCGCGTGTCCTATGTGAACTGGGCTGTTAATATATGGTGGCGGAGTGTCGATTGAGTAAACAATTTTTTCTGTATTCTCTTTGAAAGCAAATGTTTTGTTGTTCTTCCATTGCTCAAAAATAGCATATGACATTTCCTTTGTAAAGTTCTTTTCTTGTATCATTTGCTCACCAATTTAATTGCTTTGCCTTTAAAGGATAAAGAATAAAGATAAACAACCAATTTAAAGTTAAGTGTTGGCGTTTTGAAATAGATTAATTCTTGGGCGGCAATTAATTGTTTCCAAAAAAAAGAAGCTGAATTTAAAAATTTTTCACTCAAACAAAATGGGGTTTGCTGTATCTCGCTAGCAGTTACCCATTTTGTAACGTGAAAAATCAATTTAATTGGTTGCAGTTCGAATATTTTTGATTTTTCACTGAACGATAGATAACACCTTGAATATACT
>JBAXCL010000053.1:0-7381 GCA_037141515.1 archaeon | reverse complement strand
TAAATCTATCTATCGAGCAAAATAAGCAAAAATAGCCTAATCAGTTAGCAAATACTGATTCGACACTTAAAATCAAGTTATTCCCCAACCATTAATATTATATAACTATATAACTATATAATTAATTAAAAATGGTGAATGCTAATGCAAGTTACAACAATTCAAGTTGAAGAAACAACAGTTCAAATGCTTAAAAAAGTAAAAGAACGCACAGGCGCATCGTCATACAACGAAGCAATCGTTAAATTAATAAGAGGCCAAACTGCAGAGTCCATGGCTGGTTCTTTGGCGAGAAAAAAACACTACTCTCGGGAAGAAATACTAAAAGACTTGAGGGATAAATTTGACCGAATCTAAAATATTTGTTGACACATCAATCTGGCTTGATTATTTTCTTAACGGCTCAAAAGAAAGCAAACAATATTTAGAATCAGGAGAATATTTTCTTTTAACATCAGTAATTTCAATTCATGAAATTAAAAGAAAACTATTGAAGGAAAAATATGAACTAAATATAATCAACAACAAACTGGATTTTATCAAAACAAAAAGCGCGCTAGTAGATATTGAAGAAAAGATTTGTGAAAAAAGCGCTATTGACGCAATAGAACACAAACTAAACACAGCTGATGCAATAATTTATCGCAGCTCAATCGAACAAGCCGCACTTTTAATAACACTCGACTACAACTTCAAAGGATTAAAAGGCGCAAAAGTAATTTAGATAAAAACTACCTAGCGCCCATTCTTAATTCAAACTCCAAAATCACAATCACTCGTACTTCAACGCATCAACAGGCTTTAGTTTTGAAGCACTCCTCGCAGGCATTAATCCGGAAACTATTCCAATAACTGTTGAAAGCACGATTGCGAATACAACCAAGTCAGCAGTAATTATCATATCCGAACCGCCGCCCCCTGGGCCAATACCAAGACTTATTCCCATAAAATTTAACACCTCCGTAATTGCAAATGCTACAAGAACACCCAAAATTCCGCCAATTAAACCAAACAATCCTGATTCAATTACGAACAAAGTTAGAACTTCATTATTCTTCGCCCCAAGTGCCTTCATTATTCCAATTTCACGCGTTTTTTCAAGAACCGAAGTAAACATACTATTTGCAATACCTACCGCACCAACCAAAAGTGAAACAGCAGCAATTGCGCCCAAAAATAAAGTCAAGGTTGAAGTAACCGAAGCCACCTGCGCTTGAATAGCTTCAGTTGAAGTCAAAGTAAAATCCTGTTTTCCTGCGGTGACTCTTCTTGAAAGCAATAATGCAGCAGTAAGCGCATTTACATCAGCAATAGCATTACTTGAATTCTTAACTTTAATCAAAATGGATGAATACTGATTCCTATTAACATCAAGAATATCCCACGCATAAGAATAATTAATGTAAATTGTTGAATCGCTTCCACCCCCGCCAAAACCAGTTCCGCTTTTTGCAAGAGTGCCAACAACAGTAAACGAAGTCCCGTTAATATCAATTTTTCTTCCAAGAGTTATTGGCTGTTTAAACGAAGTGTTCGCTAAATTATATCCAATTACTGCTGCTCTTGAATCTGAAGTCCCAAGATTTCTCCCAGATAAAAAAGTCACATTATTTGTCGAAGTCCACGTCAAAGGATTAACTCCTTGAATACTCGCAGTTATTTCTTGCGAACCAAAAGTAACTTTTTCTCGCCCAGAAACAATTTGATTTACTGCAACCACATCAGAATTACTTTTTATTATTGAAACATCAGAACTTGTCAAGACCGCAGTTTTTGTAGAAGATGCAGTAGTAGTAGTTCTTGTTCTGCTAAATCCCCCTCCATCCCCGCCAAATCCAGGCATATCAAATCCGCCAGGCGGAGAACCAGCAATGCTCCCCGCCCTTGAACCGCCCGCAGTCATAGTAATTATATCCGCACCAAAACCACTCAACCTCGCATTAACACTCGCCTGCGTACCATTACCAATTGAAATAATTGAAACTACTGCAGCAACACCAATAATTATTCCAAGCAAAGTCAACCATGCGCGTAAACGCCTATGCAAAATACTATTCAACGATAGCAAAAATGAATCCTTAATCTTCAAGCAAACCACATTCCAAAAAAATTCTCTCAATGCTAACGGCAATTACTTGCCGCGCATTGCAAAGAACACTATTACTATTCCTGCCAAAAATACTGCTGCAAGAACAGTTAACGAATACACTTTTGGAACAACTAATAGAATTATTACAGGCACAATAATTCCAACAGCTGCAATTATCCCAAACGTTTTCCAATTCTTTTTCCCGCGGAACTTATTGAATACCGCACCAGCAGCAACAATTACTCCAAGCACTGCCCCCACTAGAACCCAATCAGTACTCTGGCCACTATTTGAAAACCCACTAACAGTAGTGCCAGCAGCAAACCCTGTTGAGCGAGAACTTAACGTGAAATTCTTTTGAACATGCTGACGCTCACCAGTAGTATCGGTGTAATAAATATCTACAACATACCCTGCCACAGAAGATATTCCTGCCTGATTTACTACTCCTGATGAATTCGTAGGGGGAACGCCACCCATAGCCCCCCTCGCATTAGCATCCTCAGTTGGAGGACTTCCAAAAGCATTAGAACCAGCACTATTTGTTGAAGTGGTTGTACTTGCTCCCGAAGCTCTTCTAAAACCATTTGCGCCAGAATATGCATTTTGATCGCTAGATGCACTTTGAACAGTAAAATTCGCAATTGAATAATCACCTTTATTTAACGCACCAATAATTACTGTATCACTCCCTGAAATTGTTAAACCACTTTGCTTTACGAGTTTAACTACAGTAGCTGCCGCATTATTGGAACCAACATTAGCAATGCTAAATGAAAGCGAACTGCCAGAATAATCCGAACTCACATCAAAATCAGTTGCTCCGCCAGCAATTATTCCAATTGTTGATTTTTGTACTTGCGAACCATTTGAATCATTATACGAAATTTCAACATCAAGCGGATAAATCCCGGTTGTTATATTTGGATCAACAGCAACAAGATAATTTACATCAACAGTTTCTCCGGAATTTATCCTTGAAATAAATTTTCTATTATCCGAACCAAGTGGAAGAACTAACCCTGAACTTTCGCTCCAAGAAAATAATAAATTCGATACTGCAGTTAAACCATTATTAGTTATTGAATATGATAAAGTGGTTTGATTACCAGGGCTAATAGTCTTTGGATTAAGACCAATTACAAGGTTTTTTTGCCCCACAGAAACCGGAACAGAAATTATTTGAGTTTGAGTTACTAATTCACCATCACGCAAATAATTTAGTTTTAGATTAATTGTGTAAAAACCTGGCGGAGTACTATCCTTAACTTTAAACTTTAACAAAACAGTGCCTGTCGCATCTGGATCTAGATTACCAATACTATCAATTGATACAATTGGCTCAAAGTAATTGCTTAACTCAAGCACCGCATTAACGTCAACAATACTTAATTGCACCGCAGAACTAGTCACATCAAGGTTAAGAGTCACAACATCCCCTGCATTTATTGTCGCAGGCAAAAAACGCGGCTGTGAAATTATCCCCAAATACAAAGATTCGGGAGTCGAACTTGACGACGCCAATACTGACGGCATAAACATTGCCAAAACAAAGGCAATCAACACCGCGCTAACTAACAAACTGTTTTTTCTCATATCCAATTAACCACCTTTTTGTTTTAAGCGAACAACCCAAATTTCTAAAACCTGTGCTGTTTACTTGTCGCAAAACGAATTAACGTTTCGCCTTAATATCGGACAGAACAAGCCCATCCTTTAATGTAATTACACGCTTTGCAAAAGCCGCAATATCATGCTCATGCGTAACTAATACAATTGTTTTTCCTTCTTTCTCATTTAATTCCTTAAACATCGCCATTATTTCAAGACTCGTTTTTGTATCTAAATTCCCAGTCGGTTCATCAGCAAGCACCATTGACGGACCAGTTGAAAGCGCCCTTGCTATTGCAACCCTTTGCCTTTCTCCACCAGATAACTGTGAAGGTAAATGGAATTCACGATGACTAAGCCCCACTTTATTAATCAACTCAGGAACTGTCATTTTAATTTCACTCTCTTTAAACTCATGAATGCGCATAGGAAGCGCAATATTTTCATAAACAGAAAGCGAAGGATATAAATTAAACGCCTGAAAAATAAAACCTATTTTTAATCCCCTTATTCTTGCAAGATCAGATTCTGAAAGAACGGTAATATCAACACCATCAAGCAAAACATGCCCCTTAGTTGGAATATCAAGCGCACCGACAATATTTAGTGTTGTAGATTTTCCTGAACCACTCGCACCAACAATTGCAACAAATTCACCTTCGTCAATTCTTATATTTATTCCCTTAACTGCAGCAACATCGATGGCCCCCATTTTGTAAATCTTCCACGCGTCCTTTATTTCAAGAACGCTTTTTGTATTTGATTTTTTTACCATAAACACCATTTTTTCTATACACACATACCGGCGCAACCTTTAATAACGGTTTGTGTAACAACATGTAACATAGAAACAAACAATTTAGTAAAAATTATGACTCTTTGAAACGTGATGAAACATGAAACCAACTGTAACCCAAGATAATTTACGCAGAAGATACAAAGCCATAATGTGGATTTGTATACTATTCGGCGGATTTATGATAATACTATTCGCGCTTGATTTATATACTGTAATTTGGAGCGGAAGTTCAATTCTTTCAGGCCAAAATATTCCGCGAGATGGAAATAGGATCATTAATTCTACAAATTTTGATTTAAACCACCCAGCACCAATACCAAGACAAGAATTTAACCCGCTTAGAATCATAACTTCCCCATTCTCAATCCTTCTCCTAATAAGCGGAATAATAATGTTGCTTTCAGGCCACACTATTTGGAGAATAACCCGCGAAAAAGAAATTAAAAAAATACGCGAAGACGCGGCTGATCAATTCCTACTACCTGATGAGAAAAAAGTAATTGACGCACTAAAAGCACACGAGTATTCGCTCACCCAAAGCCAACTCGTGAAAAACACTGGAATGAACAAAGTCCAAGTTCACAGAACTATTAAACGCTTAGAAGTAAAAGAACTAATAGAAAAACACGAATACGGATTGACAAATAAAATAGTTCTGAAAAAAGAATTCTTTGACTAAAAAGAATAATTTTCCAGAAAGATTAGGATTTGCAAAACTAAATATTTTATTTTATGACAAAAGTATTGCCAAGATAATCAATTTTTTTAGATTTTCCCCACTAGATCAATCCCTGCTTTAATTGCGGGTTTTCCAGTTGACCAATTCGCAGGACAAACCATTCCTTTATTTGCTCTTACAAACTTTGCTGCTGAAAGTTTTCGCAGCAACTCTTTTGCGCTTCGACCAATATTGTTATCATGCACTTCAATTGTTTTTAGAACACCATCAGGATCAATTAAAAAAGTTCCGCGAAGAGAAAGTCCCTCATCTTCTAAATATACTCCAAACTCCCTTGAGAGTTTACCACTTGGATCAGCAACCATTGGGTAAGTTATTTTTGCTATGGATTTTGATTCATCATGCCACGCTTTATGAACATACATTGTATCAGTACTCACCGCAAGTATTTCAGCACCCATTATTGAAAACTCTTTATAATTATCAGCAAGTTCTTCAAGCTCGGTAGGACACACAAAAGAAAAATCTGCAGGATAGAAGAATAGCACAAGCCACTTTCCGCGATATGCAGACAACTTTACTTTCTTAAAAACCTCTTCATGAAAAGCATCAAGTTCAAAATCTTTTACTACTCCCCCAATTGCAACCATCAAAAACCACTCCAAAACGTTTTATAATTATTAAATGAATTAATTATAAAGCTAACTGACGCCAAACAAACTAATTAAAGGGAAATAATAACGATTACTTTTTTTAATACTGATTTTTCCAAAACGCATACAAATTAACCAAAACAATTACTGCTTCTTTAAAGCGAGGCGAATATCCTCATCAGTAACAGTTTTTCTTCCCGCGTGCTTTGAAAAAATAGCTGCTTGAGAAGCAACTTTCATTCCTTCCTCTTCCAAAAAATTTGACAATTCTTTAGACGCGCTCTCGCTAACCCTAATACCCGTAGCTTTTCTTATAATTCTATCCACTGCTGCTAGTGGCAATTCACCCATAATTAATCACCCAAATTTTTTATAATAACAAAGAGAAAACATTCAAAATTATAAATCTACGTTTTTGCTTTATTTTGAAAATAAAGCAAAATACCAATACAATCAGCGAATAATAAAGCCAATAATTGCTTTATGACGAAAGTATTACTCATTTCGACACATAAATTACGCATATTTGGCACACAAGTATAAAATTGGATGATTGATTTAACGGACCAAATTAGTAACGCAATACGCGAGTTTTACTACTAAGCAAAAACATAGTTATTACTACTTAGCCCACAGTTTAGAAAATAACTCAAGAAGTGAATTTAACAAAAATTCAAAATTAGCTTGGCCAATTTCGCCTCTTTTCAACATTAACCGCACCCGGCAAAGCTTTTCTTAACCCATAAGTTAGCTCGACTCTAAAAATTTCTTTGTGAATTCCAATCTCAGTCATCCTCTGCATAAAATGAGTCCTCAATCCATTTTCCTGAACAGAAGGCTTAATTCTTGCGCTAATCCCGTGCTTTTTTGCTAGTTTCATCGCGTCCCTAATTACCGAGCGCGAATTAGATGCAATAAATATCTTTCCATTAGGAATAAGAATTTTTGGAACTTTTGATAAAAGATAATCAAAATCATATTCCTTTAACTCATAAGGCATATCAAAATTCAAATGGCGCGTTTTCTTTTTCGAGGCAATCATTTAATCAACAAAATCACGCAAATTTTTTTTCACAATCTTAACTTTCGCACGATGCAAATTATCCATCCTCTCATTGGCTTTCTTATTACTCACATAAATTGCATCAGAATACTCCGGATCTACAGAGCATAACGCCTTTTGGGCTGACGCTTCGCCTGACGAAGCAGATAATCTCCATTACCCGCACCAACATCCACAGTCTGAAAAATATTCTTTGAAGTCGGACCCCTAAAAGGACGAATACTTTTCTTTTTTTGCATAAAATTCTGAAAGCCGTGCTTTTGCCGTACTACTGTGGGTCGCAAATTCTTTTTGTATGGCATCACGCACCAAAAGTGCTTTTCTATAATACGCATCGTAGTAGCCATGCGAGAGAACATATGTCCCAAGTATTATTCGGCGACGCGTCTCTGCACCAAATCCAATCGCGCGCGTCTTTGCATACACGTCATACAGATTGTCTGACGGAACAGAGAGCCCATACCGAATACCATCAAAACGAGAAAGG
>JBAXCL010000052.1:0-7499 GCA_037141515.1 archaeon | reverse complement strand
ACTAAAAGCAGCTTACTGCATTGGAACAGGTGCAGAAGTTTTAGTTGCTGCGGCAATGGCTCCACCACTTGGAGTAAATGAACTAGAAATTGCTAACTCAATGAAACCAATAGAAGTAATGAAAGCAAAACTATTTGATGCAATTTTGCCAGCCGATACTGAAGTAGTAATGGAAGGAACATTGAGCATAAATGAAAAACATAAAGAAGGGCCATTTGTTGACTTAACAGAAACAAGCGATATTATTCGCGAAGAACCAGTATTCACTGTAGAAAAAATTTATGCCCGCCCTAATCCAATCTGGCACGCACTACTCCCGGGCGGATTTGAACACAAAATACTAATGGGAATGCCTCGCGAACCAACAGTATTTGACGAAGTAAAAAAAGCAGGAATTGATGTTGTTGATGTAAGCGTAAACCCTGGCGGAAGCTCATGGTTTCACGTGCTAGTTAAAATTAATAAGAAAAACGAAGACGATGGAAAAAGAGCAATTGATGCAGCAATGAAAGGGCACACAAGCGGCAAACACTTCTATATCGTCGATGCAGATATTGACATCTATAACCCACTAGAAGTAGAATGGGCAATGGCAACAAGATTCCAAGCAGACAAAAACTTGTACTTGTTCCCAAAACAAAAAGGTTCTTCACTTGATGCAAGCGCAGACCAAATCACACGCGAAACATGCAAAGCTGGGTTTGACTTAACAATGAGATTAGACAAAGTGGGTAAAATGACTCGAACAGAGTTCCCAAAGCATAACATAAAGGATTATTTGTAAAATAAATACAAATGGCGAAAAAATGGCTAAACTATCTCGGGCTGAAAAAAGGTTACTTTCAGAAGGAAAAAGAGGGGTAGTTGCATTTGATTTTGATGGGACAATAAGCGACACTGTGCTTGAAACATACGTGCAAGCACTCAAAGCTTATACTGATTTAGGTGGAAAATTAAAACATTCCTCAGCAATTGAAAAACAGTACAGGCAAGCAAGACCATTAATAACAAAAGCAGAACACTTATTTTCTATTCTACGATTAATTGAATCAAATCCAAAAATTAATTTTGATCACATTACTCAAGAACAAATGAATTCTGCGTTTAAGGCGGATGCTGAAAGACAAAAACCATTTTTAGAAAAGTTTTATGCGCATAGAAAACACATGCAAGAACATGAAACTAAAAAATGGGGGGGGGGTTAAGCAAAAGTTTTCCAAAAGTAGCTGAATTTGTAAAACGCGTGCGAAGGTATAATGATGTTTACATTGCAACAGCAAAAGACAGGGCCTCAATAATTCATTTGCTAAAAAGATACGGGATTAATATTCCCCAAGAAAGAATAATCTCTGTTGAATTCTCAAGAGATAAAAGATTACAACTAAAAGAAATTTCTAGATTAAGTGGAAAACCATTGAGTAAAATAGTACTAGTTGAAGATGCTGTAGAACAACTTAAAGGTGCAAAAGAAATAGGTGCAAAAGGGTTACTTTATAGACGAGGGTACTCAACACTTGCGCAAAAGAAAGAAGCCCGCAAAATGGGCATGGCGGTAGTAGATTGGACTAAACAATTTGACTCAAGAAGAGTGAAACATTTAACTCGAAAATAACTTAATAATAAAGGTTTTAATCTTAAGCATTTATTAGGTTGATATTATGAAACTAACAAAACAAGAAAAAGATATGCTAAACGGAAAGTATGGTTATGCTGTAAAGAAGAGTATGGGAATACTTGTAGCCCTAGGCGAAATATACAATGCAAAAAAACTTGTTGAAGTAACTTCTGTTCAAATCGCTGGAGTTAGTTATGATAATTTAGGCGATGCAGGACTTGAGTTCTTAGAAGAATTAGCAAAAGATGGAAAAGTAAAAGTACTTACCACACTAAACCCTGCAGGAATGGATTTAGAAAATTACAAAGCACTTGGAATTAGCGAAGATTTTGCAGTAAAGCAAAGAAAAGTAATTGAAGCATTTTCAAAAATGGGTATCTTACCAACATGTACATGCACACCCTACTTAATCGGAAACAATCCGCACTTTGAACAACACATTGCTTGGAGTGAAAGTAGTGCAGTTGCATATGCAAATTCAGTAATTGGCGCTTACACTAATAGAGAAGGTGGACCAAGTGCACTCGCTTCAGCCCTAACAGGAAAAACACCTCTTTACGGAATGCACTTAAATGAAAACAGAAAAGCTCAAGTAAAAGTGAAAGTAACTTGTCCAGTAAAAGGAACTTGGGAATTTGGTGCACTAGGAAAAGTAATTGGAGAAAAGGCAAAAGCAAAACCAGTTTTAATTACAGGGATAAAAGAAGCTACTGTTGACGAACTAAAATCATTCTCCGCAAGCATTGCAACATACGGAGGAGCAGCAATATTCCACATAAAAGGAATAACTCCTGCAAAAGTATCAGCACCAAAAGAAGAATTTACTGTCACACAAGCGGATTTAGTAAAAGCAGAAAAAGAACTTGATTCTGAATGCGAAGTTGACTTTGTAAGCGTTGGGTGTCCACACGCATCCTTAAATGAATTAGCTAAATTGGCTGAATTACTAAAAGGAAAGAAAGTAAAAAAAGAATTCTGGATAACAACTGCAAGGCCAACAAAGAAAATAGCCGATAGCGCAGGATACTCAAAAATAATTGAAGACTCCGGAGCAAAATTCGCTGCAGATACTTGCTGCGTAGTTGCGCCAATCAAGAACAGATTCAAATGCATGGCAACGGATTCAGCAAAAGGCTGTTATTATGCGGGGGCAAAGAATAATTTTAAAGTAAAAATAATGCCGATTGAAAAATTGGTTGAAGAGGCGTGCAAATAAGTTAATTACAAACTCAATATGTTGGACAAATTTAAGATTGAATAAGAAAATATTTTTGGTGATGATGTGGAACTAAAAGGAAGAAAGATTTGCGGCGGAAAAGCTGAGGGCGAAGCGCTAGTAACTAAACAAGGAATATCCTTTTTTGGAGGAGTAGATACACAAACAGGAAAAGTACAAGAAAAAGGACACGAACTAGAAGGGCAAAGCATATCCGGAAAAATATTAGTTTTCCCGCAAGGAAAAGGCTCAACTGTTGGTAGTTATGCACTTTACCGAATGAAAAAACAAGGAACAGCACCAAAAGCATTAGTAAATGCTGAATGTGAAACAATAGTTGCAGTCGGTGCAATAATCTCTGAAATACCCTGCGTAGACAAAATAGATATTTCAAAAATTAAAACTGGACAGAAAATAAAAGTCGACGGGGATAGTGCTACTGTAGAAGTGAAATAAACTTTTCTTGGGTAATAAAACGTGTTAATTTATTTTTCAATTAAAAAAATTATTTTTATTAAAGTTATTTAAATTAAAATTAGTTAATAATTTTTGAGGCTATTTGATGAAAAATCTTATTGTGCTAAAATTCGGAGGATCTTCAATTACTAAAAAAGAAGAAAATAAATTCGAAATGAATAACGTTATTCTAAAACAAGCCGCCAGCGAACTTGCTAACGCACTAAAACAAAATCCAAAATTAAAAATTGCTTTAGTTTGCGGAGTAGGGCCATTTGGTCACACAAACGTAGTAAAGTATAATCTCAATAATGGCATAAATAATTCTGTTCAAGAAAAAGGGGTGAAGATTACTAATAAAGATTGTGACTTTGTGGGAAAAGAAACAGCAAAAGCACTTGAAAAAGAAGGGCTTAAAGTAAAATTTATTCCAGGTTATGAAATTTGTGTTCAAGAAAATAAAAAAGTCAAGCATTTTGAATTAGCTCTTTATAAAAAAGCACTTGCAAATGGAGAAATGCCTTTGAGCACAGGCGTAATGGTTCCTGATGAAAAAATGAAGTGGAGTGTAATGAGCGGAGACACTGTAATAGCACAACTAGCAAAGCAGTTGCGACCCGAAAAAGTTTTGATGGGCACAGATGTTGATGGAATTTATACAGCAGATCCAAAAAATGATGATGGTGCAGAATTAATACTTGAAATTAATAATAAAAATTTGAAAGAAGTACTAAAAAAAGCAGGCGAATCAAAAGCAATGGATGTGACGGGCGGAATGAAAGGAAAACTTGAAAAACTCGCAGAACAATTAAACGGAGTTCCGGCAGAGATATTCAATTTATTTATTGCAGGAAATCTAAAAAAAGCACTATTGTGTGAAGAAATTAAGTCCACAAAAATCGACCTTTAATCCAAATCACCTCAATTCGTCAATCGCCGAATTATTATTCGTTTCAAAGGAATTGTTTTTAAAGGGAGAGAGTAATAATTAGTAGAACTTGCCTGATGAGTTATAATTGATACTTATGAAAGAAATTGTAGTAGTTGGAAGAGGCGGACAAGGCGCAGTAACAAGCACACAAATACTTGCAGTAGCCGCATTTAACGACGGCAAAGAAAGCCAATCATTTCCAAATTTCGGAATAGAAAGAATGGGTGCGCCAGTAAAAAGTTACTGCCGAATTGATGACAAAGAAATACGCTTACGCGAACAAGTATACAATGCAGATTACGCAATAATACTTGATCCAACCCTATCAAGGCACTTCCATGAAAAAGTAAGTAAACTTGTAATTGTAAACTCAAACAAAACACCTGAAGAAATGTGCCTTGATACTACCGCAGAAGTGAAGTGCGTTGATGTAACAAGCGTGGCAATGAAAATAATCGGAAAACCATTTGTGAATATTGCCGCATTAGGTGCTTTTAGTGCATTAACAAAAGAAGTATCAATAAAATCAATAGAAGAAGCATTACAATTACAAATGGGCAGCAAAGGCAGCGCAGTAGAGAAAAATTTAGTTGCAATAAGAGAAGTGTACGCACTCGCAACAAAAACTGTAAAAAATGATAAGAAATAATTAATTTATTTAGTGAATGATTTTTATGGCACCAAAAACAAAAGCAAAAAAAGCAAAAGTTGCAGCAAAAAAATCTGCAAAGTCTGCAAGTACTTCGAAGAAAATAATTGGTAAAATATGCGAATATTATATTCCTGAAAAAATTATTCTTTCAAAAGGGGCAGTAATAACAAGCCCAGGGTCAACAAAAAAATACAAAACCGGTGAATGGAGGACATACAAACCAATACTTGCGCTTGACAAGTGCATAAAATGCGGGAAATGTTGGATGGTGTGTCCTGATGCCGCAATAAAGAAACGCGTTGATGGAAAATTTGAAATAGATTACACTTACTGCAAAGGATGTTTACTTTGCATAAAAGAATGCCCCGTAAAAGCAATTACGAGCGAAATGGATGAGAAGTAAAAAACGTTTAAAAAATGAGTGAACTTTTTAAATGTGTGAAGTATAATTTATATTAAATAAAGTGGATTATTAGTAATGATATTAATTGGTGAAAAAATGGCAAAAAAAGTTGTGATATCGGGTTCCGAAGCAATGGCACAAGCAGTGAAACTCTGCCGACCAAAAGTGCTTCCAATGTTTCCAATAACTCCAAGTACCATAATACCTGAAAAACTTACTGACTATGTTTCAAACGGAGAATTAAACTCGAAAATAATTTACGTAGAGTCCGAACACTCTGCAATAAGCGCACTATTTGGAGTATATGCTACCGGAGTAAGAGGGTTTACTGCAACCGCATCACAAGGTCTAGCACTAATGCACGAAATACTTCCAATAATGGCAGGAACAAGATTTCCAGCAGTAATGGCAGTTGCAAACCGAGCACTAGCAGGACCGCTAAACATCTGGAACGACCACTCTGATTCGATGAGCGAACGCGACCAAGGGTGGATACAATTGTTCTGCGCAACAAACCAAGAAGCATTTGACACAATAATAATGGCATACAAAATAGCAGAAAACGAGAAAGTATGTTTGCCCGTAATGGTCTGCGTAGACGGATTTTATATCACACACTTATACGAACCAATACAAATAGAAGACCAAGAAAAAGTAGATGCATTTTTACCAGAATACAAACCCGAACACTACCTTGACACAAATAAACCAAAAACATTTGGGCCAGTAGCATTCCCAAACGTTTACATGGAATTTAGAGAAGCACAAGAAATTGCAATGCAAGACGCACTAAAAATAATACCCAAAGTAAACACTGAATTTGAAAAAGAATTTAAACGAAGTTACGGGGACGGACTAATAGAAACTTACGAACTGAAAAACGCCAAATACGCACTACTAACAGTAGGCTCAATAACAGGAACAGCAAAAGAAGTAATAGATGAACTAAAACTTGCAGGAAAAGAAGTCGGGCTCATAAGATTAAAAGCAATAAGACCACTTCCGGTAGAAGAACTAAGAAAAATAACTTCAAAATTAAAAGGACTTGCAGTTATTGACAGACACGCATCAATAGGATTTGGCGGAGCGCTAACAAACGATATCAAATCAGCGTTAACCGGCGAAAAAGTTAAAATAGAAGGATTCATTGCGGGACTAGGCGGACGCGACATAAACAAAGACCACTTCAAAAAAGCATTAGAAATAATTATGAAAGGGGGAAAGGGAGAATGGATTCATTAAATCCAGCGTTTAAACGATGCCAAAAAGTACCTATGTGTTCGAGTGAAGACGTAAAAAATATAAATGCTGAAGCAGCGAATCGGAAATTAATGGCGGCACAAAAAAGCAGTGCAATAGTAAAACCAATTGGTTTTTTTACACGAATGAAATTAAGATTAGGAAGAAGAAAATAAAAAGAATGTGAAATTTATGGCAATACTTGGAATAGAAGAAAAAGAATTTTTTGCAAGCGGGCACAGAAGCTGTGCTGGATGCGGAGAAGCACTAGCACTTCGCCACATACTAAAAGTTGCAGGTGAAAAAACAATAGTCGTATCTGCAACAGGGTGTATGGAAGTAGTATCAACACCATACCCAGAAACCGCATGGGAAGTTCCATGGGTGCACTGTGCATTTGAAAACACGGCAGCAGTAGCAAGCGGAGTACGCGCAAGCCTCACAATGAAAGGAGACACTACTACAAACGTTCTTGCAATAGGTGGAGACGGAGCAAGTTTTGATATTGGTTTTGGCTCACTATCAGGGGCATTTGAAAGAGGAACAAAATTCCTTTATGTTTGTACTGACAACGAAGCATATATGAATTGTTTGGCGCTCGACTCGCTAATAATGACAAAAGACGGGCTCAAAAAGATAACAGAAATAAAAGTCGGGGACGAAGTTTATGCATTTAGCCAATCAACACACAAACTTGTACTAAAGAAATGCACAGGGGTATTTGATAACGGAATAAAAACAACTTTTGAAATATCAACTTCGGGGCATGCAATAAAAGCAACAGGCAATCACCCATTTTTAGTTCTACAAAGAAACGGAAAATCAGGAACGAATCAATTTGTTTGGAAAATGGTCGAAGAACTTGCGGTTGGAGAAGAAGTTGTTTCTCTAAAAAAAGGGCTCGAAGGTAAATCATTTGAATTTACCCAAATTAAAGAATCTAAACTTGGCGATTATAAAGTAAACAAAATCAATGAAGTCTCACTA
>JBAXCL010000051.1:0-7674 GCA_037141515.1 archaeon | reverse complement strand
TGCACTAGCATCAGTATTATTCACAAAGAAAAACTTATACTCTGCAGGAGACCCCACCAAAACATTTACTTGCGCAGCACTTGATGGCGAAACATCAAGGACTCCAGAAACTACTGAAAAATAAATATCGGCAGTGTTGCTTCTACTAGGGCCTGAAAAATTTACTGAAATTGGATAATTCCCAACAGACGCTGAACTTGGGACTGAAATGAAAAGTTTTATTGATTCCTTCTCATACTTTATTTGAGAGGAAAACCCGTCAGGAAGCGGAGAAACAAGAGCCATATTCTCGTACCTGTTTGTCAATTCCTTTGAGAAAATAAGCTCAATAGTATTACCAAGCGCAACATTACCAACAAAATTGCTTTTTTCTGAAAGTTCCTTTGAAATAGGGTCAATTAACCTCACTGAAAATGCGGTTGAAGCTAAAATTAAAATTAAAACCAAAATGATTGCTTTTTTAAACATACTAAACCAATCAAATTAGTTGAAGAATAGAATAAAAAGGTTATTCCATGGACAAAAAAATGATTCAGAAGGAAATATACGCAAATAGGGCGCAGAATACTAAAAATACCACTAATGCGCATAATCAAAAGATTGATGATTTTGAAGAACATACTCAAAAACAAAGCGCAGGGGAAAAAAGCAGATTTTTAATGACAAAAAAACATCACCTAAAAACCTACGCCGAAGCAAAAAAAATGGGGCGAATGGATAATGATTTTATTTTACTCTGTGATTATATTTCAAAAACAAAAAATTATTTTACAAGCAGCTCATGTGCCGGAAGAATTGCTTTAATTTCACTTGGGAAAGACGAAACAAAACAAGAAAGCGCATTCTATAGAAAATGGCACAGAACAGTAACTAACAAAGAAGTTATTGAAGCAATAAATGAATTCAAAGGAAAAATACTCTGGCTAAAACAAGAACCATTCATACTCCACCTTGGAACAAATACGCTGGATAATGCTAGAAAATTACTAACCTTCTGCGAAGCTGCAGGAATAAAACGCGCAGGAATAAAAGTTGCGAAAGAGGGAAGATTCTTAGTCGAAATGCTTGGAACACAAAATATTGATCTTCCAATAATAGATGGAAAAAATAAAATTGACGAGAAATTCCTAAAGTACTTCTTAAAAAAATCAAATGAGAAATTTGAAAAAAATCACCTACTAATAAATAAAATGGAAAGACTCGCGAAAAAGATGCTTGATTAAATTTTAAAATAAAAACTAATTATTCAACAAAAGTTAAATACTTAATATAAAAATAAAACAGGCGATACAAAAATAAAATCAATTAATAAAATAAACAAAAATAGTTAAAAAAAATACCACTATTACTCAACATCACTCATTGTTGAAAGAACCTTATCAGGACTATAATAATAACTCTCAATAATCTCAAGCACTTCCATTGGTTTTCTTACCCCTTGCTTTAACATCCAATCCAAAATCTTCTGGCGAGTCTTAATCTCCTTCATCAAATCAAGCCTTGTGAGCGAATTATGCTGTGCAATTTCTTCAATTACCGCACCAGCTAGTTCAGTGCGCATAAGCACCCCTACTTTGTCATCAAATTCAAACAAAGTTCCAAACAAAACCTTATCATCCATCCTTGAAAGTTCCACAATCTGTGTAATGTGCCTTTGCATACCTTTATCCTTTGAAAAACGCCTCTGCAAAACAACTACTAAATCAAGAAGAGGAAGCATCGCCCGAGGAACCGAAAGCGGACGCTCCTGAAGTTTTACAATAGTCTCCCTTGCGTTATTTGCATGAATTGTTCCAAGACACCCCTGATGCCCAGTATCCATTGCTGTGAAAAGCGTAAGCGCCTCACTACCCCTAACTTCTCCGACAATAATCCTGTCAGGGCGCATACGCATCGCATTTCTCAAAAGCGCATCCATTGAAACCTGCTCGCTAACACTACTCCGCGCCTCAAGCGCAACCCAATTATCTCTCCCAAGAAGAGAAAGTTCAATGGTATCCTCAATTGAAACAACGCGCTCGCTAAGTCGAATAAAATTTGACATAATATTAAGGAAAGTTGTTTTTCCAGAAGTTGTTCCACCCGCAATAAGAATATTTCTTGGATAATTTCCAAGTCCATCAACCATTAACCACAAAAAAGCAGCAGCTTCAGAAGTAATTGTATTACTTTCAATCAAATCAAGAATAGTCAGCGGAATAGATGCAAATTTTCTAACCGTAAGAGTAGCACCAGTAGGAGAAAGCTCGCTTAATGTCGCGTTAACTCTACTACCATCAGGAAGACGCGCATCAAGAAGAGCATTTTTGCCGCTAAAGTCTTTACCCAACGTTATTGCGATACGCTGAATCAAATCAACAAGTGATTTTTGCTCAATCACAACATTCGTCTTACACATCCCATACTTCTTGTGAAAAACAAAAATACTATCCGGCGAATTAATCATTAATTCTTCAAGATCCGGATCAAGAGAAAAAAAGGAAAGCTGCTTTAGACCAATCGAATGATAAAGAACGTATTCTGCAAAAAATTTTTTATCTTTTACAAACTTAACTTTTATAAGAATTACTTCCATTGCCCCAGAAAGAATAGCAAAATCTTTTTTTGAGGGGAGTTTTTCATTAAATTGGTTAACTTGAATATAGGAAACGATTTCATCATAAAATGGATCATTAAAATCATCTTTCAAACCTTCAAAAGTACGCTTAAAGAGCGAACCCCTGGCAATTTCCTTAATCAAAAAATCTGCAAAACTGGTTTCCTTTTCAGAAAGAGGACTTTTGAGCACTTCATAAAAGTTATTACTAATCCCTTGATATATATCCGCGTAAATATTTGACTCCAACTTATTCATCCTAACTTCCGTGAACTTCATAAAACCCACAATCAAGAATCATCCAACAAAAATCTAACGGATTTTTGCACTAATACAAACTGATCACAGTTTGTGATACACAAAAAGCCAATACTTTTTTCTGTAACAGCCAGTTTCAAACACTTAAATAATTAAAACTGTTTGCTATATATATAAAGAAAAGTAGTATAATAAGTTAATCAAAAGACAATAAACTGCACCAAACACACGCACCAAGTTAAGTTATGTTTACAGTGATTGGATGAATAAACTCTACAAAAAAGTCCTTGCAAAAATTACTCCTGCCCAGGGAGAACTAGTTGCTGAAAAAAAGCTTGTGGAAGAAATACGCAGTAAAATAAATAAAATTGAAGGAAAACACTCACACCTTGAATGGTGCGGTTCAAGCGCACGCGGAACACATTTACGCGGAGACAGAGATTTAGATTTATTTGTAATGTTTGATAAAGATTTACCCGCGCACGACCTCGAAAAAGAAGGACTAAGAATAGGAAAAGCGATTTTTCGCGGACACAAATGGGAAATGGCATACTCACAACACCCCTACATACGCGGCAACATAAAAGGATTTGATGTAGAAATAGTACCAAGCTACATAGTACCAAGCGGAGCAGAAAAACAAAGCGCGGTGGATAGAACTCCATTTCATAATAAATATTTACTTGAAAAGTTTAGCGAAGAACAAAAACAAGAAGCACGACTGTTAAAACAATTCTTGAAAGGAATTAATGCATACGGCGCGGATTTGAAAAACAACTCCTTACCAGGGTACGGGGTAGAATTACTAATTGCACACTATAGTAACTTTGAAAACGCAATAAAATGGATAGCACAAATGAAACCAGGATTTATTGTGGATTTTGGAAGCGGAGAAGAAAGAGCAAAAGTATTATTTAAGAAAGAAAATTATCCACTCATTATTATTGATCCAGTTGATGAAAACAGAAATGTTGCAAGCGCGCTTTCGATAGAACAATTTGAAAGAATAGTGCTCGCTGCAAAACTATTTTTGAAAACTCCAGACGAGAAATTCTTTTTCCCAAAAGATAAAAAACCATGGACTAAAAAAAGAGTGCGTTCTATGCTTGCTAAAAAAGAACTAATTGCCATACAAGGAACTTTTCCAAAAGGAACACTGCCTGATATTGTGTGGGGGCAACTACGCAGATTTGAGAAAAAAGCACGAACACAAATACACGAAAAAGATTTTGTCGTACTAAGAAGCGATTTATGGAGCGACGAAAAAAAAGTGGTGCTGTTAATTGAACTTGAAGAACTAAATTTGCAAAAATCCAAAAAAATAAAAGGACCGATGGCAAGCGACGGCGAAAATGCAAAAAGATTCTTGGAGAAGAAGCGAAAAATACTTTCAGGGCCAAGAGTAGAAGAAGGAAGAATAGTACTTGAAATAGAACGAGAAGAAACACGCGCGAAAAAAATACTTGAGGAATTTATAAAAACTGAAAAGAGAGAAGACAAGAAAGCAATACGCATAATGCTAAAAAGCGGCAAAGTTTTGGAAGAAAAAGACCTAATAAAAGCATACAAAGGTGAATTCGCAAAATATTTGAGTAGATACCTTGAAGGAAAAGAAGTGTTTGAGTGAGCTAAATGCAAATACTAGATGAATACAAAGGCGAAGTTCTATTTATTGTTCATGCGCCTGACATTGGCCCAAGACCAGAAACAGAAGTAATTTGGAAACGGATACTTGGCCCAGAACGCACCCTAATGCAAAAAACCCTTGTCAGACAAAACCGAACCAGAATAAAACAGAGCCTTGAAATTGCAGGAAAAAAAGGAGTCCCTGTAATTTACATATCGGCATTAGGACATGACGGTAAAGACACGCTTAACAAAATTCTTTCACTAATTAAAAAAAAGCCCAGAACAATTGAAATCCATGAAAAAATAATTGGCCGATTAAAACCAAAACAAATAATTGATGCACTAACAACAGGAAATATAATACCAACAAACATCACTTTTCTTGGGCAGTTAAGAGAAGATTGTGTAAAAACTGCAATCCTGGCAACACGCAAAGCGCTTCCAAATACACCAATAACAATAATGGGAGGAAAAGGAACTATATTTATGGGGGGCGATTGTTCAAGAATAAAACTTAAGAAAATATTTTCACAAAATAAAATATCAAGAACAAAAAAATTGAAGGCGAGCACATGGCACAAGAAATAAAAAATGGTCAAAAATGGACACACTACAAACACCCCGAAAGGGAATACGAAATAATTGGAATTGCAAAATACTCTGAAAACTTAGAAGAAATGGTTATTTACAAAGCATTATACGAAGAAGACTACCCGCTCGGACAACTATGGGCAAGACCAAAAGAAGAATTCCTTGGATTGGCGACGGACAAGAAAACGGGAAAAGAAGTGAAGAGATTTACACTGGTTGAAAAATAAACTATTCTACTCTGAGGACGGCAGTTCCTACTTACTACTTGAAGTACGGCGATTGTTCAACAAGGGCTATTTAAAAGGTTTTAACATAGTCAAATAAATTACAACTATGAATTCACATCAAAACTCATTTATTTAGACCTAATATGATTTCTTTAGCATCGCCACTACAATAAGTTTGTACAAAATCTTTAGTGGCTAAGTCTGATGAAATAGTTCCTGAAGTGCTTCCTTTCTTAAACGGGCAAACCAAACTCTTACCTCTAAGTTGCTTTTCTATATTGATTTCTGTTTCGCTTGGTGTTACGCCTTGAGTTAAAGTATAGGACATCTTAACATCACAATTATTTCCATTTTCACCTAATATTTCATAATTTTTTGTTAAACCGCCAGCTTCTTCAGTAAACACAGTCTTTGAACAATTAGAAAGATTATTTGCAAAAGTAAAAGCATTATCCCTGTTTTGTTGGGCTGAATTATTTTTACTTATCCCCCCCGAATTAGAAATACAACCAAAAAATAAAACCAACAAAGCAACAAATACAATCCCAAAAACTAATTTACCCATATTTTATCACTAAATCCTTTATGCGATATTGATATTGAAAGTAGTATATAAATAATGCTTTTGACAAATTTATAGTGCATTTAGCAATCATTTTGCTTGTTCCAAGGACACATATCGTAAACTTCTTTAATCCCATCACCATCAAGGTCAATCCAACCCATCTCTTTAGCCGAATATAACCCTATTTTTATATCTATTAGACTTCCCCCACACATTAAATCCCCATAGTTTGAATCAACCAATGGTAATTTGCATGCAAAGCCAGTATATTTATCGTTTGCCCCGAATATGTGCCCAAGTTCATGAGCGGCTACTGAAGTTGATGTTAATATTTCACTTTCAAAATCAAAAACCCAGCATTTTTGCCAATCTGCAGCCAAAGCACTTTGCGTATTGAATAAATAATCGGGATATAAATCTCTTGGGCAATCCAAGGGGTCTGTGCCATGAATTATTACCTCAAGGCATGTTTCGGTAATTGAAGTTCCACCTGGAACTGGAGAATAGCCATTTTTACATGATTCAACTGAATTTGTTTCAAGGCATTTTGAACACCTTGTCGGTGCAAAGAAAGAAATTAGTGAAGTTTTGTTTTGCCGATCTGCAAAATCCGCCCTTGCACTTCCCTCTTCAAAGTAGAATGGTAGCATTACATCCTCGCCAGAAGTTGGATTCAATCGTTTAAATTCTGCAATAAACTTTTCTTGCACATATTGTGCATCATAATCCCGAAGTCTCTCAAGATTAACATCTGCTAAATGATAAGGGCCATAATAATGCAAAGAAATATTCAAATCTGAAATGCCCCACTTTATTGCTTCGCGTTCAAACCAATCTTTAAGGCGCAAATTTGAAAATTCTGGCAAGGGCTGATAGGTTTGGTAGGGTTTTCCTTCAAAAAAATTCACAAGAATAGGATCTGGTGATTCAGTAGTATAAAAAATAGGGACAGCAATATCAATCTTGCCTTTTGCAAGCTTTGCAGTAAAGATTACTGGGTTTTTACTTTCCACAGGGATCATTGTTTGAACTTCTCTTTCTGATTGAGGCACATATTCCAAATCGGGAATGGCTGATGATCTAACCATAACACGCTGAGTAGTGTTGTAAATTAGTTGTGGGACTGATTTTACCAGCGGAGCCCAAGGATAGTTTGTATCCCAATTATTAAAATCATACTCAAAATAATAAAAAGAGTTATCAAATGGCGCATGTGCAAGTTTTATGTCTGTCAATTTATAACTGCCTAAAACATTTTTTATTTTTGCAAAATAGGATAAGTTTTTCGCCAATTCCACCCCGTTTGTATCCACAATAAAACTCAAATCATCCAATACATTGTCTATATCTGCTGCCTGGTAAAAATAATCTTTTGACTTAATCCAATCAAGCCTTATCAAATAATTTGAATCACTAAATTTTGTAGAATTTACTGACCAAGTATTGAAAAAAACTTCGCGTTCAGTTGAAAAATGCCCTGAAGGAATGCAATTAACATCACTCACACACTCATTTGTTCCAACGCCTTCAACTTGTACACAAGCATTATTTTGACATACTGAATGATACTCAACTAGCTGGGCAGGGCAGTCTGAAGAACAAGATTTATAACTTTCGCCATTTTCACAAACGCCATTACCGCAAATTGGGGGAGTTCCTAGGCAACCAAATAAAACAAACAGAGAAGCTAAAACAATTATCCCAAAAAGTATTTTTTTCATGAAGTCACCAGTTCGTATTATATAATATTAATGCGATTGGTCGTATAAAAAGCTATTCAACAACCAATTTTTTCTCTTTTAGCAACT
>JBAXCL010000050.1:0-7682 GCA_037141515.1 archaeon | reverse complement strand
ATATTAACTTAATTAAGTATATTGAATTACTTAAATATTAAATTACTTAGTAAAACGCACAATAATGCCATCTCCCTGCGCCAGGATTCATCACAACAGCATTTTGCAAAAACCCCCTACCACCAAGACTCGCAATTCTAAATATAGAAACCATACCATCACAGTAGTTTTTTCATATTAAAAGCTTTTTGAAGCCCAAATTTTATGATAAAGTATGCTATATTTAATCGGGATAGGGCTAAAACCAAGTCACATAACGCTTGAGGCACTGGACGCAATTAAAGATTGCACACAAATTTTCCTTGAAGAATACACGTCCATTTACAGCGAGGGATTTACTAAAGACCTAAATCAAATATTGATGCGGGACGTAATAGGATTAGGTCGAAAAGAAGTTGAAGAAGGGTTTAGTTCAGCACTTTTATCCTCGCGCAGAAACAATATCGCGCTACTAGTTTTTGGCAACCCCTTAACAGCAACAACACATTTACAACTCCTTCTTGATGCAAAAGAAAACGGAGTAAAGGTAAAAATAATACCTGGAATTTCTATCACAAACACCATTGCCGAAACTGGGCTTGATGAATACAAATTTGGGCGAACAGTAACAATTTGCTACCACTCGGAAGGATACGAACCAGAAAGCTTTTTTGACCAAATAAAGGAAAACCAAAAAATCGGTTTACACACATTATGCTTGCTGGATATTAAACGAGATGGAAAGCAAAAAAGATTGATGAACTGCAAAGAAGCGATTGAAGTACTTGAAAAAATTTCAAATAAACGAGAACAAAATAATAATTTTGAATACCTCGGATTATTCGGCATGGCATCAGAGAAACAAAAAATACTCTTTGAGAAAGAAAAAATATTAACATTCAAGGAAATTTATGATGTTTACCCCCAGAGCTTAATAGTTCTTGGGAAAACTAACGAGAAAGAAAATGAAGCACTAAACACACTAAACAAGTAAAGGTGTATTTGAAAAGGAATATTTAAAATGATTAAACTAATTTGAATATTTAGGCGTTATTATGATAAGTGAAAAAGAAGTTTTGGATAAAGTTCAAAAATACGAGAAATTAACTTCTCGCGCGCTAAAAGAAATTAAACTAACAAAAGGATTAAGCGAACATCACAAAGCAGTTGCAGAGGATTTCCTCTCAATGGCAAACAATTACTTCAATGACGCAAAATACTTCGCCAAAGAGGGAAACTTGCTCACTGCACTCGCAGCTTATTCCTACGCCCACGCATGGCTTGACGCAGGAGTGAGGGCAAAAATATTTGACGCAAAAGACGACCAACTATTTACTCTGCCTTAATTTTTCAATCGGTTCGCCAAGCCAAAAAGCAACCTTTAAATATCGCTAAGTCACTAATCTAGTCATGTCATTATACGGACCAAAACTACGCTTGCCAAAGGTCGAAATACCAAATCCATCAAATCCTTCGTGGAACTTGGAGAAGGAAAAAAAACTAATTATTGGAATAGTTGTAGCAGTGGTTTTAATTGCATTAATTGTTTTGTTTGGACCGTTACTAGTTAATGGGACAGGCGAAGCTTTTGGAAACACCCTAAACCCCGCGATGCAAATATCATGGAAAAATAACCCTGTTAATTTGAAAACTAATCCGGTTGATTCAGCAGAACTTACTATTGAATTCATAAATACGACAAAAGAAAGAATGGATATTAATTTTTCTTTAATATACCCGAATAAAGAAATACTGGAGTACTGTCCAAAATATTATTTTGAGAAAGTATCCCCACAAGACACTAGAAGCGTAACTTGTTTTGTAAAAAGAAACGGGGAAATATACACAGGGACTTACTCTATTGAAATAAAATCTAATTTAGGAAATACTACTACAAAACTTGAAATTATTGGAAAGTAAAACGCTGATATAATTCAGGCTGCTTTTTGCAATTTCTAAGATTAATTCTATTTTTGAAAAATCAACATAAACAAAACCCACTTAAATTCAAACACTTTAATTTTAATGAATGGTTTCATCAGAAGATTATGATAAATACTTAGCAGCCAAAGCCGCGGCGCTTATACGTGAGAACTTCTCGGACAGAGGGGTAATTAATTTGCTTGTTGTAAAGTGGGGCGGAAAGTGGAGAAGAACACTTGGGCACATTAAACCACTAAAAAATGTGCAATACGGTTCGGAAATCGAGATTAACTCCCTGCTAAAATCACTTGATGTTCCTGAATATGTACTTGATTATGTACTAATGCACGAACTCACGCATTACTTTCAAGGATTTGGAAGCAACCACACGCGAAAACACAAACACCCTCACAAAGGCGGAATCGTTGAAAAAGAACTTGCAAGACATGGTTGGGAAGAAATCACAATCAAAGCTGAAAAATGGATAAAAGAAAATTGGAAAAATATTTTGGTAAAAGAAGGAAGAATATTACGCTAAATAATTAGCGTCGCTTGTATCTATTCTCTTCCTTTACTTGATCATCTAAATAAGATAAATACTCTGAGCGGAAATTGTTTAATGAAGAAAGTTTTCCTTTTTCAAGGAACGCCGAAATATTTTCTAAAAAAACATTCCCCCCCATAATTGAAGGCATTGCAACGAAATCTACTTTATGTTTGTACAAATCAGAAGTGTCCGAAAAATAGTGCGCAGTAGCGAATATGGTTAAATGCGGAGCAATATTTTTTACTGCAGCAACCATACGCAAAGCCTCGCGATGATCAAGAATTGTTATCACCAAAAGTTTCGCCTGCTTTAAATCAAGACGATCAAGTAACGCAGTACTTTCACTAGTACCATAAACGTAAGGCAACCCATCCTTCACACCCTGTTTTACAACCTCGGGATCATGATCAATTATCATTACCTGGTGACTTCTAATCAACTCTTTTGCCAAACCCCTGCCAACAGTCCCACCCCCAACAATAACAATATGATCTTTTAACGCACGCTTTGAAGGAATAGCTTCAATTTCCAATAGCTTTCTTGAAAAATATTTTCTTCGCATTGATTTTGGCAAATGCTCAACTTCACCATAAAACCACTGCGCAATTCTACTTGAAGAATTTGCAAGATAAGGCGTAACAATCATCGAAACGGCAATAATTGTAATTAAAAATGAAAATAAATCCTTTGGCAAAACAGCAGTACCTGCAGCAGTAAGAGTAACCGCACCAATCCCAGCAAGTTCAAAACCAAACTCTGAAACCTGACCCAAACTAATTCCAACCCTAACACCCATCCTACTGCCATAACCACCAAGCAACGTTATTGCAAACAACACAATTGGTTTGATTAAAAAAATTATTAAAGTTATTATTATCATCAATGCTAAAGGAACATTACCAAAACTAAAACTCAACTGCGCACCAAGCGCAACAAAGAAAATTGTTAGGAAAAAGTCACGTAAAGCCCTTACCTTAGAAAAAATCTCAGAGTTATAAGGCAAAGTACTTAATGCAAGGCCCCCGATGAACGCCCCAATCGGAATAGGAATTTCAAGCAAAAAACTAATTCCTATAAAAATGAACGCAGTAGCAATACTTGAAAGGAAAAATATTTCCTGCTCCTCAGCAGCAATCTCAAAAAGCTTTGGAAAAACAAATTTATTTGCTATTAACGCAATAAAAACCAGAACTATACTTTTAAATAAAATTACTCCAAAAACTAAAGGATCATTAATTGTAGATATGTTTGCAAGAATTGGATAGAAAAAAACAACTAAAAAATCCTGCAAAAGCAGAATAGAAATCATTATTCTTCCGCCAAGAGTATTAATCTCATTCTTATCTGAAAGAAGCTTTACAACAATCATTGTTGACGAAAACGCCACTATCACCCCAATAAAAATCGCCTGATCGCCACTAAGCAATCCGAGCGGAACAGTAAGCAAGTAAGTTACAGCAATAACAATAATTACCTGAAGAACAGTCCCAATAAGAACAGTTTTTCCAATATTCATTAAACGCTTAAGATTAGTTTCAATACCAATCGAGAAAAGTAAAAACGCAGTCCCAAGCGTAGAAAGAAGCGTAATCTCGGGAGTAATTTCAGGAATGCCAAGCATTATTTTTGATCCACCCAGAACAATATGCATGCCCCCAAGAACAAGCGGGCCAATCAAAATACCTGCAACAATATAAGTAAAATGCGTAGGCTGTTTAAAGCGTCTAAGTAAAAGAGTAACAATAGCAGCAGCAATTACAATCTCGGCAATGTGAATAAAAAGACTTAATGCTTCAATCTCCGCCACAACAACACCACAAAAACAACACTCAATTAACCTCCAATAAATAGGTTTTATGTGGTTTTTAATGTTTTCTTTGCCAAATAAACAAATAATTTATTACTTCTGGCCAGCAGAATAATTTTTCTAGCCAGAACGCGCATAACGAATATTATTAGCTTCTTTAGCAATAGACTTCTTTAAACCCTTAATAACATCAATAACATGCACTTTACATTTATCTGTGTTATAAGTATCCAAAATTTTTCCTTGATTAGAATAAGGGCTGTTAATGCTCGCATTATTACCAACCGCATACTGAATAATAAAAGGCTTATCGTACGTACCGATACGCTCAAAGCGCTCCAAAGCTTTTGGACTAATTTTACGAAGCGCATTCTTAAACGCTAACTCACTTGGAAATTTACGCGCATCAAGAGAACGAAATAATTTTAACATACTTCGATGACGCGACCTCTCAACAGTGTGAAAATTAATTCTCTTTCTTAAACCCTTAATATCTCTACTCTCTTTTAACCTCTTTTCTTTTAAACCAAGAAGCGTAATTTTATCATTATAAGCAATAATAAATTTATTTGCTTCATCTACTTCAAAAACTTTTTTTAAAAGCAAAACATCTTTTTGAACAAAAACTCCCTTTTCTCCGCGGGCAATAAGAATTTTTGCCATTTTCTCTTTAGCCATATGATGCCGCCTATTACGCAAATAATTAAACATTTCTTTTATTTCAGCACTTGAGAAAAAAGCCCGCAAATTTGGATTTGCAAGAGCGCTAACTTTATATTTACCCTGCGCAACACTTGATTTTATATCCTTTGCTTTTTCTAGAGCTTGAGCAACACCAGGAAGCATTAGTGAACCATGATTAACAACATTAACCTGCCTACCTTCTTTATTTTTAATAACCTCCAATTGCCTCATTCTCCGCTCCGCAGCACTAATCCTACTAATTCTACTTTTTGTAAGATTGCCAACACGCATTTTTGCAATATCCCTTGGAATTACTACATTAACACCAAAAGAAGAAAGTCTTTTTCTAAAATCAGGAATTTTTTGTTTAACCATTAACGAGAATATGCGCTACGCAGTATTTAATTATTCCCAAATATGGTTCTGTCAAGAACTCGGTTGATTTCTTGATTTTAAGGTTTTTGTTAAGTTAGTTTGATTTTTTTGGATGGCGCATAAAAGGCATCTGAAAGATGTCTTTTTGCACTGAGTTTTTTTGCTCTTTTTATTCTAAAATAAGCAATCAGCTCATTTAAATTTCTCCTTTCGCCTTGTGATGAACGACTAAGAGGACCTGGCATTGTACCAGCGCCTTCAATTATTGTTACTTCACTTTGCGGAAATGCATTTTTAGCTGCTTGCGCCCAATTAAAAACGCAAACATTTCTGCGTTGCCCAAGAAGAGTGATTTTAGTCGGGCTAATATTGTTCCTTTTTAAAACATCTTCGAAATTTTTGGATGAGAATTTCATATTAGGGTCAAGTAAATTAACTATTTGCGGAGGATGCTTTACTCTTTTTAATGTTTCAGCAACCTGATTATCTTTATTTGGGGAATAAATCACTGGAATTCCACGCAAACCCGCTTTATTCATTGCACCTAAAATAATTCGCTCATTAGCTACGCTAATTTGTTTTATTATATGAACATCATTTGAGCGCCAATCAGTAAGCAAAGTTGGGGCATGAACTATGAATAAAACAGGCCCGTTATATAATGGTTTTTGTGAACTCATTATATCATATAAGTTAATTTGGTTATTATGCATTGTGATTTGCTTTTTTTATAAAAGAATACCACTTATTTATTTCAAGTTCCAAATCAACGCCTGCTTTTTGCGCGGGCGTTTTGCCATTGAGTGATTAATGCAGGCGTATGAAGTTGTAGAATGAAAGGTAATCGCCCTAACTTGAAATAGCTTTTACTGAAGTAGTTCCATCCTTATTATCAATTACTTCAACACCAAGTGCTTTTAGTTCATTTCTTAATTCATCAGAGCGCTTAAAGTTCTTTTCCTTACGCGCAGCTTCTCTAGCCTTAACAATTCTTGCCTGCGCATCCGTCAACTCAAAATACTTTTCTCTAAAATCAAGCACTGCCAAAACCGAATTAATTTTCACTAAGAAATCAAGAGCCTCTTTAGCAGCACCCTTACCAACTTCACCCTCATCAATAAGTTTATTCACTTTTTTTACAAAATCAAAAACAGAACTCATTGCAAAAGGAACATTAAAATCATTATCCATCGCTTCCTCAAAATTACCCAAAGCTTCATCAACTATGAGCGCAATTGAATCATTTGCTTTAGTTACCTTAATTTCCTGTAAACGCAAAATAAAATTCTGCAACCCCTGCAAAGTCTTCTTTGCATCTATTCCTGACTCAATAGTAAAATTAAGTTGTTGCCGATAATGAGCAACAAGAAAAACATACCGAACAGCAAGCGGGTCTAATCCCTTTTTTATTAAATCCCGAAGAGTGTAAAAGTTTCCTAGAGATTTAGACATTTTCTTTCCATCCACAAGCAAATGCTCGCAATGCATCCAATAATTCACAAACTTTTTTTTGGTTACTGCTTCAGTCTGAGCTATTTCATTCTCATGATGAGGGAATTTATTATCCACCCCCCCCATGTGCAAATCAAAATGATCACCTAAATACTTAGTACTCATTGCAGAACATTCAATATGCCAACCCGGACGCCCCTTACCAAGCGAAGTTTCCCAAAAAACTGGCCCGTCATTTTCATCCCAAGCCTTCCACACTGCAAAATCCCCAACACCTTCTTTTTCATACTCGTCCTGCTTAATCCTTGCGCCGTTTTTTAATTTCTTTGTATCAATCCCCGCAAGCGCCCCATACTCTGGAAATTTCTTGATTGAAAAATAAATACAACCATCCTCGCCCCTATAAGCTACGCCCTTATCAAGAAGCTTATTTACTAATGCTACCATTTCCCCAATGTGCATCGTTGCGTCGCAATAAACTTCAGCAGGGAGAATATTAAGCGATTTCGCATCATCAAAATATGCTTTTTTGAAAGTGGCTGTGTACTCGCTTAACGCCATATTATTTGCAATAGACGCTTTAATTGTCTTATCATCAACATCAGTGAAATTCATTACCTGCTTTACCTTAAGCCCCTTGAATAAAAAATAACGCTTAACCAAGTCCTCCCAGCAATAACACTTCAAGTTACCAATATGGATAAAATTGTAAATAGTAGGCCCGCAAGTATACATCCCAACAAATCCTTGCTTTATGGGCTTAAACTCCTCAAGTTTATTGCCAAACGAATTGTGCAACTTCAAAGTCATAACAAAGAAAAGCATTGAAAGGGATAAAAAACTACCGAAACGGCCCCTTGGGCTCTGTAGAAATGATATATAAATAGGGCTAAATAGAGGGTTGCCCCTCTATCT
>JBAXCL010000049.1:0-7694 GCA_037141515.1 archaeon | reverse complement strand
CTATTTTTACTAAACAATATTTAATTCAAAAATGTCACATGAATAAAAACTATTACTTCTTTTTCTCAAATCCGCCAAGAATCTTTAAAAGATTTCGCTTTGGAACCCTGCGCTTAACTTTACCAACATCCCGCATCATTTGACTAGCCCAAGCTACATCAGAATTAAGCGGTCTGCCTCTTCGAATACCACTTGAACTTCTAACCCTTGAAGGAGTCATAAAAACACTTAACAACTAAAGCTTTCAACCTATTTAAAGATAGCTTTACAGGCGCAAAATATTTATCAAATTTAAGTATTATTCAATTAACAATGCAGGTTTTCCTGGGAAAGCGATTTTAGCTTTTGGCTCTTTTGAGTCATCAGCAAGAACTATTTCAATCAAACCAAATTCTTTCTCAAGCATTGGCTTAGCTTCATTAAGAACCGCAACTTCGTCAAACTTTTCAAGAGACATTAATTCTCCAAGACGATTCATTGTAGTTTTCAAAAATGCCTGCATTTCTCCACCATACTTCTTCATTTCGTTATTACTCATTACTGCTTTCATAGCAACTCCAAAATCAGGCTTCCCATTAGTAGCATCTTGAACTATTTTAAGTGCAGTCCACTTCCATGCAGGAGAAACAAACAAACGAACTTTAGAAACTTTTGAAAGCTTCGCAAGTTCTTTTATCCGCAAAATATCAACGCGAAGAGTGCTAATTATTTCCTCGGTTTTTTCAAGTTTAAGATCTATTTTTGACTCGTCAGTCTTTGGCCAAGAAGCTAAAGAAAGCAAGGACTCATTTCCAAGTTTATTCCAAAGCTCTTCTGTTAAATGCGGACAAATAGGGTGCAAAATTTTTATAAAAAATTCAATTGTTTCCTTTGAAACTTCTTCACTTTGCGCAATTGAATCAAAAAGCGCACGTAATTTTATTATTGCAAGATTATATTTGAAGTTTTCAATATCGTTTGAAACTTCTTTTACTGTGCGATGCAATTTACTTTCAAGCAATTTCTTTGACTTGCCGATTTTTATCTGCAAAAGAACATCAAACACTCTTGAAAGGAATTTGTGCGCTGACTCCATGCCACTATCTGACCACACACTATCACTATTAGGTGCGGAAAGAGACATTAAATTAAAGCGAAGCGAATCCGCAGAGAAATTTTGAATAATATCAATAGGATTAACTACATTGCCTAAACTCTTTGACATTTTATTCCCATCAGCACCATGAAGCATTCCTTGATTGAACAATTTAATGAACGGCTCGTCAAAATCAAGCAACCCCATATCTCGAAGAGCTTTTGTGAAAAACCTTGCATAAATTAAATGCATGCACGCGTGCTCTGCCCCGCCAATGTACTGATCGACAGGCATAAAGTAAGAAACTTTTTTCTTGTCAAACGGCTCGACCGAATTTTTATTATCACAGAATCTTAAAAAGTACCAACTAGAATCAAAGAAAGTATCCATTGTATCCGTTTCGCGCTTAGCCAACCCATTACACTTAGGGCAAGTCGTATTTACAAAATCTGAATTTGTCAATAATGGATTACCCTCTCCAAAAACAACTTTCTCAGGAAGTACAATCGGCAAATCTTTTTCTTCTACCGGAACTGCACCGCATTTATCACAATAAATAATCGGAATAGGTGCGCCCCAATAACGCTGGCGGCTAATTAACCAATCCCTAAACTTATAATTCACTGTTTTCTTCCCAAGCTTTTTTGATTCAAGTTCTTTTACAATCGCCTCAATTGCAATATTACTTTCCGTTCCTGAGAATTTACCAGAATTTACAAGCGTTCCGTTTTCACAAAATGCTTCTATGCCTTTAACAAAAGATTTCCAAACAAAAATCTGATTCTCAAGATTAAGTGAAGCCCCAAATTCTTTTTTTGAAACCCAAGAGCCTTTATGAAATTGCTGACCCTCTTCAGTAGGGCCAACATATGAATCTGAACCTAACTCAACAAGGAAAGCTCTAAAGTGCCCCTTGCGATTCACATCTTTGTGCCTTGCAAAAAAGCTTGCATAAGTTTCAAAAGCAACTTCCTTAATGGACTTAATATCCTGATACCCTGTTTCTTCTAATATTTCCCTTCTTAGAGCCTCATCAGAAGTTTCTTTTCCTTCAATACCACCAATAACAAAAGTCTTCCAACCAAATTCCTTCCAATCCAATAAGAAATACTTATCTTCCTTCCAGTGCTTAACAATTCCAAACACTGCTTCCCTTTCAACAAACTTTTTATCGACCCTAACTGCATCAATGCCTTTCGAAGTAACAAAAGTTGGGGCAATTACTTGCTTCATTGGAATACCATATTTTAATGCAAACTGATAATCTCTTTCATCATGAGCAGGAACAGCCATAACCATTCCAGAGCCATAATCCGCCACAACAAAATTTCCAACCCAAACAGGAACCTTCTCTTTATTCGCTGGATTAATTGCATAACTGCCAGTAAAAGCGCCTTCCTTATCCATTAATTCTAATTCTTTTTCAGAAACTGATTTTAATTTCTTAAGAAACGCATCAACTGCAGGTTTTTGTTCGTTAGTAACAAGCTCATCAAGACGAGAATGCTGGGCAGAGACAACCATAAAAGTTACTCCGAAAATTGTATCCACGCGAGTAGTAAAAATCGGCCACGGCTTATTATTAATTTCAAAAATTACTTCACTACCGAAACTCTTTCCAATCCAATTCTCTTGCATTAATTTTATTCTATCCGGCCACTGCAAGTTAGGCAAGTGCGTAAGTAATTCCTCAGAATATTTTGTTGTTTTAATGAACCACTGCGCTAATTGCTTTAGCTCAACATCAGTATCCTCGTGACGCCAGCACTTACCACTGTGCACCTGCTCATTAGCAAGAACAGTATTACACTTCGGGCACCAATTAACCGCGGCTTTTTTTCTATACACTAAACCGTTTTCAAGGAATTTTAAAAAGAAAAACTGGTTCCACTTATAATACTCAGGAACGCAAGTAATTAACAGCCGACTCCAATCATAACTCAACCCAAGCGCGCGTTGTTGAGCAACAAAATTCTTCATTGACTTTGAGGTGTAACTTTTTGGATGCTCCCCCGCTTTTATTGCAGCATTTTCTGCAGGCAACCCAAAAGCATCATACCCCATAGGGTACAAAACGTTAAATCCGCTCATTCGCTTAAATCGCGAATAAATATCACCAATTGTGTAATTAAGTGCGTGACCCATGTGAAGACCGGCACCTGAAGGGTAAGGAAACATTTCAAGCACATACGACTTGGGTTTCTTAGAATCATCCTTAACTTCAAAAGCATTAACTTTATCCCACTCTTTTTGCCACTTTTGTTCAATCGCTAAAAAATCGATTTTTTCAATCTTTGAAGCAACATTATCCATAGTAAAACTTAGTTAGGGAAGAATTTTAAGGGTTTTATTTGACCAAAGAAACGATTAAATACAAAAACCACTTACATCCTGCATGGCAGAGCGAGTGATTAACCAAGTAAAACCCATTGAGAAAAACCTCATGGATAATAATACTTTAAAACAAAATACAAAAAGCACTAATACGAAAAATCAAAATGGCGAAATTTTTAAAGAATCAACTAAAGCAACTGAAAGCAAAGTAAAAATCCCTTTAGATTTAGCAAGTAATATTCCGGGGCTTCTTTTCGCAGCAATAATCGCAATAGCCATAATAATTAGCGCATACTTTTTTTCAAATACTTCAATAACATCCGCAAAATTAACATCAATAAATTTTATTCCACTAATTAATGACTTTATCAGCATTAACTTCATATTATTCATTATCTTTGCGAGCATCGCAATTGCAGCAATTCTGCTAATTGGAAAAAAATCAGTATTCAAATACGCACTAATATTCTCCACCGCAGGTTATATCACAGGAATAGCAATTTCGCTTGCACTATTACCAATATTTGATTTTGTTGTGCCCTTAGTCGCAGTAGCAATTGCAATACCATTAGGCATACGCTATCTAGCAAAACGCGAAGAGGAAGTAAAATACCTAAAAGAAATCCGCTCAGGAGCAAGCGGAACAGGAAGAATAATTACTGTAATGTGCGTGGTGTTTGCATTATTCCTACTCGCAAATTCATTCATGCAAAAAGAAAAAATAACGGAAGGGTTTGTTGACGAAATACTATCAATGACAATTGGCGACAATGTTAAACTCGGAGACAGTTTTACAACCCAACTCGCAGGAGTTATATCAACACAACAAGGGCAAACTGTTGATTTGATACTTGAAACACAAGAACTTGCAAACCTTAACTCGAAAAATGATCCTGATGCAGCCAGACTAACGCAAAAACTAGTCGACTTAAAGACTTCTGCAGACAGCAACGCTTACAAAGACCAGTTAGTTAAAGGACTAAATAGCCAAAATTTAGACATTGGAAAAGAACTAATTGGAAAATTCCCAATAATAAACTCGCTGGCAGAATTTGGATGGCTAATGGGCCCATTATCAGCATTAGTGATAATGCTATTCATTGGCGGGGTAATCATAAAACCACTCACCGAAATAATTTACTTCATACTCGCAAAATTTGTTTTAAAATAATTTAATTGAAATAATTAAATAAATTAAAACTATTAAATAAATTAAAACTATTAAATAAATTAAAACTATTAAATAAATTAATTAAGCTAATTAAGAAGCCCAAGCATTACAATAAGGCCAAATATTTCAATACTGCCAAAATGGCTTAAAGTGAATTATTGCCCCAACCGCCCAAAACCGAAGCAAACAATAAGTAATAAAAACAAAAACAACAAGTATGTTTATGCAGCAAAGGCACTTAATTAATGAAGGCTAATAATATGGAAAGGCAACTCGTACTTGATGATAAGAGCTTTAAAGCCCTGTCGGCAGACTCAAGAGTAAGCATACTAAAAAGCCTTGGAGAAAGAAGACGAACATTATCCGAACTAAGCCAGAAACTAAACCTTGGAAACTCCACTGTAAAAGAACACTGCGAGATTTTGATTAACGCTGAATTAATTAAACAAATGGATGAAGGAAGAAAATGGAAATACTACGAACTCACCCAAAAAGGAAAACAAATAGTAATGCCAAATATACTAGATGAAGTAAAAGTACTTATTATTTTATGCTTTGGAGTAATAATGGTCGGTGCAATAACCTTCTTCGCACTCCAAATGTTTAGCGGAGTGGGGGCAAACTACTCAAGCGCACCAGAAATGCAACTCAACACAATTATGGGGCAAGGCGCACCAACACAATTAACAAAAACGATTACAGGCATGGATCAAAACTTGACTAGCGACGCAAGCACCGCAAAGGGAATTAATTCTAATGACAATAATTACCAATACGAAACTCCTCCTGCGCAAGAACCATTCACCCAAGCACAATGCACAACAACTGCACAATGCAGCATAAGAGAATCAAATGGAATCACTACAGAATTCTTTATCCTAAGCAGCATGATATCTGTAATGTTTGGAATAGTACTTGGATGGGCAATTGTGAGAAGAAGATAAACTAAAAAATCAAACACTAAAATACAAAAAGGTTTTAAAAAAAATCCGTTAATTTACTTAATGAAAAACATCGTGATTAATATTATAATAAGCACAACCACTTCAACTAAAATCAAAATTATTGTCGCTCCGCCAATTATTTCAACCACTCCGCCACTACCATTATCAATCAATTTTATATTCTCAAATGGAGCATCATCTAAATCATTAAATCCAATAAGTTCATCAACTGAATTTGATTTTTGAGCAATAATTTCTAAATTATTTCCACTAATGGAATCCTGACTTTTAGGAACACTATACGGACTTTGCTGCACAACCTCAGGGCTTTTTGACTCAACAACGGTTTTCTTAACCAATACTTTTATTTCAGATGCAAAAGGTTTTTTCTTTTCAAGCGAACTAGCTATTTTTTCAGCAGCTAAAAAAGTGCTTTTCTTTGAGAGATTAATTTTCTTTTTTTTCTTAATAGGCATATGAAAAGTAACTCTTTCGTGGCTTAAATACTTTGCTCTTTTGATTAACTGGAAAATCTTGGGGCAAAGAATAAAAAGAGAAAGGTGTTGGTTTCAATAAATACTTGGTGTGCGAATGGTTGATTATGATGTTGCAATAATAGGTGCTGGACCAGCCGGGCTAACTGCAGGAATCTATTGCGCAAGATACGGACTAAAGACAATAATAATTGAAAAAGGATTAATCGGAGGAACCGCGACACTTGCATCAAGCGTACAAAACTACCCTGGTTTTTTAGATATAAGCGGAATGGAGCTAATGCAAAAATTTGCCGAACAAACAGAAAAACTTGGCGTAAAAATTGAACTTGATTCAGTAGAAAAAGTTACTTCCGAAGGAAAAGAACAAAAACTATTACTAAGCGGGCAAACGATTACTGCAAAAGCTGTTATTGTGGCAGTTGGAGCAAAAAGCAAATGGCTAAAAGTAAAAGGCGAAAAAGAACTTTTGAATAAAGGAGTACACTTTTGCGCAACCTGCGACGGCCCAATGTACAATGGAAAAGAGGTTGCAGTAATTGGCTATGATAACCGCGCAGCAGATGAAGCAATATACCTTGCAAGCGTGACAAAAAAAGTTACTCTAATTAGCAGTAAAAAAGAACTCACAGTAGATGCAGTAAAAGCTAAAAATCTCAAAGAAAAGAATGTGAATATTCTTCTTGGAACAAATGTACTTGGATTTGATGGAAAAAATAACCTTGAAGAAGTACACCTAAAACTCGCTGATGGCAAAGAAAGCAAAATGAAAATAAGTGCCGCATTCATTTACATTGGCAGCGACCCAAGCACGGAATTTGTTGAAGTAAAAAAAGACAATGATGGAAGAATTATTGTTAATGAAAAAATGGAAACAAACACTAAAGGAATATTTTCTGCAGGCGACTGCATACTAAAAGAATTATACCAAATCTCCACCTGCGTAGGCGAAGGCGCAACTGTGTCAAATACTGTTGCCAAATATGTTAGGGAAAATTTTGAAGAATAAAAGTGCCAAATAATTCAAAAATAATTAAGCTAAAGGTCAATTCAAAATAATTAATTAAGTTAAAGAAACAATTCAAAAAAATAACTTAAGCTAAAGAGGCTTTCGAAACAAAAAATTAACTTCTTTCTGCAACAAAATCCATTTTCTTTGAATTATAATCAATTTTTACGCCGCGAAGCATTCGCTCAATTCTTTTTGAGGCAAGAACTCCCACACTTTTCTTTGCAACAGAAACTTCAATTATAATTTCATCCTTTTCCTTCTTCTCTACTGCCGCAAAATCAAATTCTCCGCCGAAAATCTGCATCAAGCGAACAAACTTTTTGCTTCCCTTTCTTTTTAATAATTCATCAATTGCTTTTTGTGTAAAAGTAACTTTTGGCATTTTTTCATACTCTGCAATTCTTTTATTTGCAAGCTTAACCATTTCATCAACATCTTTTTTTGCCATACCGTGAGCCATACAACCCTGCTCAAGAGTTTCATAACCAGAAACGTGACAACCAATACAATGCAACCCCGCTTGTGCCAAAACAGGCGCAACCTCAGGATAATCATCCATTATTCCGCCAAGTAAATCAGATTTCTTTATTCCAACACTTTTTACCACAAAATCACCATAAATGAAATCAAATTCATATATGTTTATAAATGAAGTGTTTTTAAC
>JBAXCL010000048.1:0-7713 GCA_037141515.1 archaeon | reverse complement strand
ATACAAAGGATTTACCTATTTAGTGAAAAGAGGAACAATGGAAAGAAATATTTATTTAAGAAAACAAACTCTGTTGCCAAATCAAAATATGGTCCAGCTGATACTAAGAGAAGTGAGTGTAAGTAATCCATCTTCAAACAGGGAAACTTCGGTGGATCAAATTAATGAAGGACAAAAATATTATTTCATTTTTGATTTTGTGCTAAAAGCAAATGTTGCGGGAAATGCAGTTGCAAACTTCTACGTAAAAAAAGATGAAAACGGGGCTTTACTCCCATTACGTATACAGTCAATAGAACTGCCTGATGAAATGATTTACAAAATGGGATTGAAATCATTTTCAGCAGCGTCATCCCCAGCAGGATTTGAAATATCTTCCGACTTTGTTGATGAAAACGCGACCCAATTAAATACAATTTATTACCAAGCGACAGGACCAGTAGTTATGCCAATTGCGCTCTATGCATCAATTGATGAAAATGCTTTTGGAAAACAAACAATTTATTACTCTCTGAAATACGGTAATAACAAAAGCATAGATTATTTTAAAGATTTCAATATTGGAAAAAAATTCTGTATTAATGATTCAACAGGATATAATAATTGCCCAGCATTTTTATTTGATTCATCGCTAATATGGGATGCGAAACCTAGTGTTGAAAAGCCAATTGGAAATTCAATACAATATATCCAGACTGGTGATAGTTACGCGATAAAAACTACTGCTACTAACCTTACTGAAAAAGCGTTTGGAAATGGATTTCTTACTCTAACAATAAAAAACGCTGCAGATTACCTGAAATTTAGCAGTGATTCAAATGTGGCATTCCAATCAGTAAACGTAACTCCGTTTGGCACAACCCCTCCACTGACCGCCACAATTACTCCAATAAAACCTACTTCAAGCATAATAAGAGTCTACCCTGAAATTAAATCAATTAACGCAGGAACTAGTTCGTTTGATGGACTTGCAGGAAACGGAGATGCTTTTCTAAATTTTAGCGTACGAAGCAAGCAACAACTAAGCATAACAATAAATGCGGTAGGCGCTGATAACAATATTTTTGAATTATCATACTACCCATTCTTTTTTGTAAAAATATTATCCGCCGACCCAGTAACAAAACTATCCAAACCATCTCCAAATTCCTACTGGAAAGCCACTGTTGAGGGCGACGCAATGCCATTTATTTCAGGCAGACAAACAGACGAAAATGGAACAGATTTACTTTCATTTGATGCAACACACTACCCCGCAGGAACCAATATTATTTTTGATGCATGGGATGAGAATAATTCAGTTCCTGCAAAAAGAACTATTACTCTTGGAAAACCTTTCGCTGTGCCAGTAATACAACAAGAGTGCCTTGTTGTGAAAATTGATGGAAAAGATATTACTAAACTTTCATCACCAAGTATCAAAGCAGAACTTACAAAAACTGACGAGTACAATATTTACATTGATTCAAATTGTGATACTGATAGGGAAGTATCATTCTTTGGCGGGGAATTAGGTTCCCAAACAGCAGGACCCCCATTTAGCATAAGCCCGACAACTACAACAACAATCCACGCCCACGAACTAAAACAAATTAGGCTATATGATTTTAAGTCATCAATTGTAAGAGGAAATGCGATGCTTGGTTATAATATTCTAAATATTTATACAAAACTTGGTTCATCATCAAAAAGCCTTGGAACAATAGAAGTAATACTTTCAGATGCCAACTCAACCTTTGTTTTATCTGATTTCCTTTACGACTTTCGCGGAGAAAAAATAAAAGCGGGGAATGTAAAAAATAATTCATTCTCAGGAAGAAAAGATATATGGTATCCGAAAATAAGCATAGATAATGCGGCAGTAGATACAGAATACAAGAAAGCGGGAGTTCCTGCAAAGGTAACACTTAACTTGAAAATTGACAATGCTTCAGTAGAAGCGATGATTTATTGTTACGCATTCGCGCAAGATATAATTCAATTAAATTCAACTAGCAATTGTAGTAATCCAAAATGGCCGCAATCCCAAGTAATCGCTGCCCAAACATATGATGCGCAAAAAAAAGCAAATGGGTTTTTAGATATTAATGAAGCTGAATTATTGTGTAGTAACCTTACAGATTGGCTAACCTCAACATACTCTACAATAAGTCCAATTAAGAAGACTGATTCAAATTCTCGACAAAAAGTTCCATTTGCAAAACTATCAACGGAAGAACGAAACAGCATAATCGCATTCCAAGAAAATAGTAATAACTCACAATACGAACTTGCCACAAACGAAGTAAAAGATCCATTTGAAGATTTTCCAACCCCGATTGCGGATCCGAATATTCTAAAAATTGGAAATATTTACGAAACCTACCCTGCAGGAATCACTACTGATCATCCAGAAGGGGAATGGTACTCAAATGCTGACAAAGAAGTTTTTCCAGGGTGCTCAATAGATTATTCCATTAAACTAATTACTCCGCCGGAATTAAAATTCGATAAAAATAAATGGTACTCAGTACTCGACGGAACAAGAGGACGACTAATAATTCCATCAAAGAAACAAGTTTTAATTCCTGCATTTATTAATTGCAAACCATACGATCCAAAAAAGACAAACACTTGCGCAATAAACTATTTTGGTACTGAACAACAGACTAATGGTTCACAAAACTTGCGCGCAGTTAGCACTTCTGACAACAATTCATTCAACAGCACTATAAAAGGTTCCATTTACACAAGAGGCAATACATCTTCACGTTCAAGAGCAACATTTCAAAGCGAAATACTGCGTGCATTTGCACCAGAGAATGAAAGAATAACTCCAGTCATTGTAAAAGTAGAATTTGTGCCAAAAGAAAATCAAATATACACTGCTTCTTCCCAATACAAAAGCGCAGCTAAACAAGTATGGGGAAATAGCATTACAACAATCTTTGGCCAAGGCAAAACAAAAGAATTTACTACAAGCTCGACCGATGCAACACGTGTGAATGCGCTAATAAGAAATATGAGCGTGATGGGGGTTGGATTTTTACCGCTTCAACTCGCTGCAAAATCAGGTTACGAATTGCCTGATCCAAATGATCCAACAGTAGATTATTGGGATGATGGAAAAACAGTAAGCAAAATAGACAAAAGCACAATCCCTCCAGGAGTAAGAGTATTTTTAAGCGACGGTAAAATAAACGCTGAATACATTGGGGATTATGGCGGCGGAGATAATAATGTTCAAAACATAATCGATTTCAATTTACTTCGAATAGAACCTCTAAAAACAGGGTATGCAATACTAACTGCAAGCGACTACGTTGACGGCACAACAATTAAAGAACAAAAATTCAGAGTAAAACTAATGGGCTCGCAATCAAACTGCATAAGTTCAGACGGGATAGAAGGCCAGACAGGAAAAGATGCTGTTCCAAAAGTAATGCTAGATTGGGGTTGGGATAAAATATCACAAGACTCCTGCGATACTACAAATAATAATTATTATTACTGCGACGCGGTACAGTTTGGAGTAAGTTTGTTTAAGAAACTAAATAAAATAAATGAAACCCTATATTCGGGTGTAAAAGAAAATGAACTCCCCGCACTAACCGGATTCTATTCATTCTTGATGAAAGACAACTACTCTCAAAGCCTTTTGGATGACTTTGACGCATACTATTCAGGATTTACTGCAGCAAGCCCATTCTTTAATTCTATAGAAGGAAAAGTTGGTTTTGATTCACTCATAACAAGTAGTCCAAAAAGAATAAACTTCTTAATTAGAAACGAAAATGGCAGCCTTAGCCAAAGCGGAGCACTATTACAAGCAGGGCTCTACAGGGTTGAAATAGATTTGAACTTTGATGATGCTTTAGCAACCCCAGTAATAATTGATTCAAATGGACCGCACGCAACAATAAATGTAATATTTTCTTTACTAAGCAAAGCAACAACAAACACCGCATTCTATGAGCTTCCATTCGATGGAAATGTAAGAAGGGGAAATATTATTGATGCTAGCCAAAACTATGGAAGTTCACCAAGCACAGGAACCATGGCGCTTAACAATGGATTAATGCTAAATACGAGTCCTGGTGCGCTAAAAACAATCAGGGTAAGCACCATGAAAGATATTACTTCACTTAATCTTGGAAAAGTGCTTGTATATAATCCTCAAAAAGCAACACTTGATTTTTATCCCTCACAGCCAAACCCAATACTAATGACAATAACAACAAGCGGAGGAACAGCAATTGGCGGTTATGAAGTAAATTCAAACGCACTGCAATCAAATTTTTCAAAAGACTGGACATTAAGAGCATCAACCTTTGCTAATGGGTGCAGTGACTTCACAGGAGCAACTAGAAAAATATATTCAGACACAAACGCAGGAACTAATGCAAGAAAAATAACTTGGAATAATGCCCAAGCAGGCACAGTAAGTCTACAAACAGTATTCTTCACACCCCCCGCAAATAATGAACAAGTAACAAGCATAAAAGCAATTGACGGAACAAACACTAAATTAAAATCCGCACCACCCGAAGGAGGAACACAAAACGGGGGAATGGAAAACGGTGTACGAGTGGACTTAAGATATTATGATTACTCCGGAAAAACAAATTATGATACACTAAAAGGAGTATTTGATATGATAAGCAACGAATCTATGTGCATTTCAAACAATAGCCAAAGCGCAATAACTGTTTGGTGGAATGATGAATACTTAGAAGCACTAAAACAAAGAATACCAATCGGATCATCTGAAGGAACTGATTGCACACAATAAAAATTAAAACTTGGAAATAAATTTTATTATTAAACTCGCCACTTTTAGAAATTAATATCAAAATACTAGTTTATAACTAAATTTTTAAAGAGTGATTTTGATTTGGTAAAACGCGCAAGGGCAGATTTTATTAGTTATTATTTTTTTTCTTTTTATGGAATTTTATTTATTATGGACCAGAGTTATTTCTTTACACAAGCAACCTTGGCTTCGTTTTCCTTTTGAATTATTGCACCAGCGTTAAGTCCTTTTTCGCTAAAAAGCGAATCTTCTGGCCAGAAGAATAATTCCTTTGTGCCATTATGTGCAACACACAAACTCTTACTTGTAACACTAGCGTAAATAGTACTAAAAGAATTTACGTAATGCCCTGTTTTTGAATCATTAAAAGCCATTCCGGATATTCCATTTAATGAAACTGTTTTAGCTACTCCGTTAAAATCATCTGCTGAATAAATCTTTCCCTTTGAATTCAAACTAAGTCCATAAAAATTATTTGCAGGCACATATGCAACCGTTTTTAGGAAAGTGCTTCCAAAAGAAGTTGCTTTAGGAAGAACTACTCCAAAGTCTTTACCAATTTGCATATCTGGCGTGAAATTAGCGTAATCTAGAAGAGAATTTCCCGCAATATCCGAACAATCCCCTACATGCGAGAGAAGCAGTAGACTAGGTGATTTAATTGAATAAGGATCTTTATTTTGTGTTAAGGAATAAGCAAGAACCGTTTCTGTGCCAGTACTTCCAGAAAGCTCAAACAGTAAAGGCGTTGCAACGCTAGGCGAATATAAAATATATGAATTGGAATCTCCCCCAGCGCCTGTAGAATAATTATACGCAATTTCCATTATTTTAGATCTAAGATAAGGCGAGTAATTCATTAAAGTCGGGTTTGTTATTTCTTGTGTAGAAAGTAGTACTAGTGATTCTTTTTGTTGGGTACTTAACACAGAACCATCTGATTTTGTTACAAAAATACCTTCAAGCGCATTTGAAAGAAGCGCCGAACCGTAATAACGCCTGTTGTTATTGGCTGAAAGTCCAGTAAAACCATCAATGGGCGTGTAATACAAAGGAGAATAATTTGAATAAACAGGTTCTATTGGGTATAGGTCAAAGACTATATTTGCTGAAGGGGTTCCCCCGCGGAAAAGCAAAGGATAATCTTGAAAATCGATTACCATTCTTACGCGATATTTTCCAGCACCAGGAATTGCCCACTTAGTAGCACTTTTATCGTAATTTGCAATAGAACTAAAATATGCTCTGTGAGAATCCTCGAAGTATTTCTTTACACCAGTAAAAGGATTGAGGAAGGATGGTCCTGCAAGCAAAATTTTATTTGAGTAACTCGTAGAAAAATCGTACTGGAAGTCAAGCCCATAACCATCTCGAATTAAATTTGCATTAAAATCAATTAATTCTAAAAGTTCATCAGGGGAATTAATAACCTCTGCGTCGCTAAGCCACTTCTTATCACTAGTTCGGGGATTACTTTCAAGGAAATAATATAACGCAGGTTTATTGTCATATTCGCTAGTTGTCAAAGGCAAAAAACACTTAGTTTCAATAGAAGATTGTGTTGCATAATCCTCGGAAACCCCATCAGCAGTAGTCAAAATTGGTTTAATTGAATCAACAATACTTTTTGCAGGATTACTTGGGCACGAAAGATTTGATTCAGTAAGAAATGAGTTTAACGAACCAAGTTTTTTGCTTAACAAAATAGAAAGCTGAGTTGCATCAATAAAAGCTTCACCACTGCCGCCATTACCTATTTTTGAAGTTGAAGAAGAAACAGATTCGCTCGAATTAATTTGAGAAGAAATACTATTCCAATCCCACGCAAGGATAGTACTTGGTAATGCAGACGCCCCATTCTCTCCACGCAAAAGCCCATTAACACACGCATTATTAGAAGCTGAAACAAAATTCGCACCCGTGCGAGGCGCAACATCAAAACGCAAGTGATACTTATAAGAAACAACATTCTCTTCTGAATCAGGAACATTAAACGGGCCAAAATTAGTACTAGCAATAGTTGGGTTAGCGTGCTCGTGCTTTACTGCAGAAATTTCCATTACTCCATAAGAATTTTTTTTCAACCCATTATCAGAAAAAATAACTCCTGCTTCCTGCTCACTAAAAACATCAAATACTTTCACATTACTAAAATCCCACGAAGCCGAAACATTAGCAGAAACATCCAACGGATGCGCATCATTAATTAAATTAATAGAATAATCAGGCAAAGTCATAGACACTGTGTTTTCACAATCCTCTTTAAGTTCATAAGGATTACTCTCCGCAAGACTAATTCTTGAAGAATCTTCCACATTCTTTGCACTAGCTGATGAATTGTAAAAAGTATCTTTTGTTGTATAAACTCCGCCCTCATAAGCCCCATTAACAAAACCACTACTAATAGCATTACCAATCAAACCAATAAGACGCCCTTTGTTAAACTCCCCATCAAGCGAAACAGTAGAATCATCATAACTAGCTGCCTTACTTGACTCTTCCTCCTGAGTCGAAAGCCAATCAGCGGAAGAAATTGCTTTCGGAAGAGAAGAAAGTGAATTATTTACTAATAAATGCAAATCGTACAAATTTTTTGTGGTCGTATCAAATTCAATTTTAGTATTTGAAAATTCTTGTGAGTAATCATCACTCATTGAACGATACATGCTATACGCGCTGTAAAAAGTATTTACTGCGCTAACATACCCCGCAATAGTAGCTACTTGTGCAGCCGTTGTTCCTATAGATGAACCTATTTCTGCTTGAGCGGCTACTACTGCGTCAGTGCATACGCTATAGTCCTCACAAATGGAGGCAGGGGTTATGGCTGCAACTAAAGAACTATTCATTAAAGTATATCCTGCAACTAAAACAGCTGTTTGGGTTTTTACAATCCCTAGCGAAGTAGTAAGGCCAACAAG
>JBAXCL010000047.1:0-7718 GCA_037141515.1 archaeon | reverse complement strand
TAAAAAAGATTCACATACTCAACGTAGGGACGCCACAAAAAGAAAAAACAACAAAAACTCAAAAAGCAATTCAAATCAAATCTAAGAAAACCCAAAGCAAAAATCCTTTAGAAGTAATACGAGAAGCCATTTATTCCTTACTTCACAAAATCAATAAAAAACCAGTTTATACAATCCCCTTACTCCCTGAAAAAAGCACTATAACCACTACATACGATTCAATTTACTCTGAATTAAAACAGAAAAAAATTGTCCCAGTAGAATACTTGGCAAAAAAACACAGCATGAGTAACAAACAAATACTAGATCTAGCATTAAACTTTGAGGAAACCGGCAAGATAGAGATTTATTATCCGATATTCGGCTCCCCAAAATTAATATTAAAAGAACAAGGTGAACTCGCTGATGAAAGTAATTGATGAATACCAACTCCCAAACTGTGTTGCGAAAATAAAAGTTGAAATTGCAAGAGACGAAGACGAACTAGTGACTGAATACCGGGCGGATTTCCCAACAATAGGCGAAGGTACCAGACTAACACTAAACGAAATAAAAATCGAGTTACTATCAAGGACAAAAGTCCCAGTAGAAAAAATGGCTGATTCAAAATTCATTGAACAAGTAAAAAGCGACTTCGCGCAAATCGCAGAAGAATTATTAAAAAGAAAATTGCCGCCACAAGACAGAGCAGAAATTGAAATACTAAAAGAAATCCTAATAGGCGAAATGCTTGGCCTTGGAAATATTGAATACATACTCCTAGACGACAACGTTGAAGAAATCGTAATAAACTCAGCAATAGAACCAGCATGGATATACCACAAAAAACATGGCTGGCTAAAATCAAACCTAATCATTGAATCCGAAAAAGAAATTGAAAACATTGCAGCAATTATTGCAAGAAGAAGCGGAAAACAAATCAACGTACTAGCACCACTACTAGACGCACACTTGCCTTCAGGAGACCGTGCAAACTCTACACTAAGCCCAATCTCAAGCAGAGGAAACACAATTACAATCAGAAGATTTAGAAGAAAACCATGGACAGTAACTGAACTAGTTGATTTTGGAAGTGTTTCAAGCGAAGCAATGGCACTAGTTTGGATGGCATTCGAATACGAACTAAACGTACTAATAACCGGCGGAACAGCTTCAGGAAAAACTTCATTTCTAAACGCATGCACATCATTCATCAGACCAAATCAAAGAGTTATCACAATTGAAGATACTAGAGAACTAACCCTGCCGCAATTCCTGCACTGGGTAGCACTAACAACAAGACTAAGCAACACCGAAGGCAAAGGAGAAATAACAATGCTTGACTTATTAGTGAACTCACTAAGAATGCGCCCAGATAGAATAATTGTTGGAGAAGTAAGAAGACAAGCCGAAGCAGAAGTAATGTTTGAAGCAATGAACACAGGACACAGCGTATACACTACATTCCACGCGGATACAGCAGACGAAACTATTAGAAGATTCTCAAACCCGCCAATCGCACTACCACAAGCAATGCTTGACTCAATCAGCATAAACATCACACTATTTAGAAACAGAAAAACAGGCAAAAGAGCAGTATATCAAATATCAGAAATAGTTGTTGAAGATAGAGCAGACGACAAACAAGCAAAACCAAATGTGCTATTTAGATACAGCAATATTCACAACCAAATAATAAAACAAAAAGAAAGCGTAAAATTCTTTGATGAAATAGGAATGCACACAGGACTCACACCAAAAGAAATCGAGGAAGAACTAACAGAGAAAAAGAAAATAATTGAGTGGCTTGTGGGAAGAAAAGTATTCGACCTTGAAGAACTCGCACTAATCTTCGCAAAATACTACTTCGACAAAGAAAAAGTAATTAATTTTGCGAAAGAAAATAAAGACCCAAAAGCATTACTCAAAAAAAAGACCGCACAAAATTAGTTTAAGAAAAGGTTTTGAGACAAGATGGCCAACGTACCGCTTTCATTTTTCCCACTACGGGCATCAAAAGTAATAAGCTGGCCATTTAAAGGAATTGGCGAAATATTCCAAAAATCATTCCCACACTATGAAAACGTACTAAAACAAACCGACCTCTCAGTAACAAAAGACGAATTCTTCGCAATAGCACTAATGAATGCATTCATCTGGTGGATACTACTATCAGGAATAATGGCAATAATACTAAACATTCTATCGCTCCAAGGCGCAATAAAAATGGCGCCAATAGTTGGATTTGTTTTAGCAATACTTGTTTTTTTTAGAATAGTTGTAGGAATACAACTATCAATAGGAAAAAAAGCAAAATCAATTGATTCAAACCTAATATTTGGATTAAAAATGATGCTCGTTGAAATCGACTCAGGAGTAGGATTATTTGATTCAATGGTAATGATAGCATCTTACAAACTCGGAGACTTATCAAAAGTATTCAAAGAAATAGCAAAAAGACTAAACTCCGGAGAAAACGAAGCCGAAGTACTAACAGATGTGGCTGCAAAAAACCAAAGCCCATTCTTAAAAAAAGTACTTTGGCAAATCGTGAGCGGACTAAAAGTGGGTTCGCCCCTAGGAAAAGTAATTGAAGAAAGCTTAGAATCTCTCGAAAGACAACAAAAAACAGACATCATAGAATACGGCTCATCACTAAGAGTACTAACACTCATATTCATGATGATGGGCGTAATAATACCCGCAATGGGAGTAGCATTCTTAGTAGTACTAAACTCACTACCAGGACTAAGCATAGGAATAGAAATACTCTGGTTATTTGTTATCGGCGTAGCGTTTTTTGAATTCATGCTAATAGGATTTATCAAATCAAAAAGACCAAACTTAATGGGAAGTGTCTAAATGGGAATATTACTTAAAGTAGAAAGCGCATTACCGAGAAACTTATCTAACTATATCCAAAGAAAGATAGGCCTAACAGGAGAATCACACGACATAAAAACAAAAGTGGGATTTGTAATAACATACCCCTTCTTTGTTGGAGTAATAACTTTAATAGGCGCACTAATATTACTAGGCCCCCAAACCGCAACAAACATGATAATAAGTTACTTTGCAGGAGTACTACTCGCATACGCATTCATTTACTTACTACTTGACTTTCAATCACTCAGCCGCTCAAAAAAAATAGAAGACAGCCTGCCAGATGCACTAGAACTAGTTGCAGTAAATATAGGTTCAGGACTCACAATAGAAAACGCGCTAATAGAATCAGCAAGACCAGAATTTGGAGAACTTGCATCATTCTTAAAAAGAATAGCAAAAGAAATCTTCTCAGGAAAATCAATTGAAAACGCTTTCAAAGAAATGGGACAAAAAATTGATTCAGAAATATTAAGACGAAGTGTTTTACTTATTGAAGAAGGGATGCGAAAAGGCGCATCGCTAAACAAATTACTCCTAAGAATGTCAAACGACTTACGCGGAGAAGCAGCACTTAAGAAAGAAATAAACGCAAACATCTCCATGTACATAATCCTAATAATAATCGCTACTTCGATAGGCGCGCCAATAATGTTTGGGGCAGGAACAGTAGTATCACAATCATTCGCCAAACAAACACTAAACATAAGCGCAGATATTTCCACTGCAAGAGTACCACTATTTAATCTATTTTCCACAAAAGCAGGAACCGCAACTACTCAACTAAGCATCGCGGATATTGAACTAATATCAGTAATTTCACTAGCAATAACCTGCTTATTTGCGAGCATAATAATTGGGATAATACAAAGCAACAAAGAGACAGCAGGAATCAGATACTTCCCAGTACTACTAATAATAGCACTAATAGTTTACTTTGCAAGCAGCACAATGCTAAGAAAAATGGTGCTTGGAATATAATTTCAATAAAAACTACCCACAGACACAATTAATTTTACTTAAACTATTTTACTTAACTTAGTTTTAGTTAACCCTTAATTGATTTTGAGTTTACTAAACGATTAATAAACTCATGGCGTTATTTAGCCAATTTAATTAACTTAGCTTGCATTACCAGAACAATTAGCAACAGTAGAATGAACTACCCCATTACGAGTATATTGAATCGAAATAGTTCCGGAATAAGCACCCTTTTGAGCTCCACTGGTTGCTAAAATAGTAAAATCCTGCGAAGAAGAAAAAGGACCTCCTGAAGAAGTCTGCGAAGCACCTTTAAAATCTCCTGAATAAGTTGCAGAAACACTAGTAATTGATTTACCTGAATCATTTCTTAGCATAATATTTACATTCCCTAATGCGTCAGCAAAATGATCCTTATAAGTTAAACCGCCAGAAGAAGGATTAATTTGACACAAATGCGGAGAAGACGACTGCGAAGTCAATAAAAGAATCGAACCAATAATAACCGCAAGCCCGATAATTGCAATACCATAAGTCATTAAATATTCTAAACCAGCCTGCGCCCTAATACTCATCAAATCACACACAATAAACACGAAGTCTTAGTATAAATTCTTTCGCCTAGAAAACAAACTACTAAAATCTCAACAAAATTAATAAAAAAAAACATTTCCATAAAGAACATACTGTGTTACAAATTTCAACAAGGAGCAGCTGGAAAAATTATAAAAAAATACAAAAACTAACCAATAATTTTAACTAAATACAAACAAAACGCCCCAGCCAATCCTTGACAAAAATATGCACAAAAAACTTAAAAAGAGCAAAGTGTTAGTTATAACATGCCAAAGAACAAAAAAGCGCAAAAATCAAAGAACGCGAGCGCTAAAAATTCTACCCCTGCTAAAGGGAAAATAACTATCCCAAGAATAAAAACTGGCGTAGAAGGATTCGACGACCTAGTAGAAGGCGGAATACCGCAAAATTCTTTTATATTACTCTCAGGCGGAACAGGAACAGGAAAAAGTATTTTTGGGATGAACTTTTTGGCTCACGGCGCACAAAGTGGAGAACCAGGATTATACATTTCGCTTGAAGAAGGATTCGATGCAAACCAAAGCCAAATGACTCTATTTGGATGGGACATGAAAGAAATGGAAAAAAATAAAACACTATCAATCCTACAACCCAAAATGTATAACTTTGACAAACTCCTTGAAACAATCCTAAATTCTATTTACGCACTCAAAGCAAAAAGAGTAGTTATTGACTCAATCTCACTACTTGAACTATACTTTGAAGACAAATTCAAAACACGAAGAAGCATACTAGATCTTGCAAAATCATTAAAAGATACAGGCGTAACCACAATCGCAATCTCAGAAATTGATGAACAAAACGGCGGACTTTCAAGAGAAGGAGTAGAGGAATTTGTTGCAGACGGAGTAATAATACTTTATTTAGATAAAAAAGAAAACATGCTAAACAGAGCAATAAGTGTTAGAAAAATGAGAGCAACAGACCACTCACTAAAAATACACCCAGTTAAAATCAAACGCCCAGGCGGAATGATAATATACCCACACGAAGAATCATTCAACGAATTTTAGGGAACTACAACGCAATATTTTTTCTAAAACACAAATACTATCGTTAATGAGCAAACGCAAAAAGTAGAAGTTTAATCGTTTGTGAATTTAGAATTAATTACTAAATATAGCCATGCTCTTTGAAATATTTCGAATACTTAAAATCATGCTTCATTAAGTGATTCTTGAGCCAATCCGTTAAAAAAAAAGTTAAATCATCCAAAATATCTTCATCCTTAGAATCAAACCTATCCTTAAACTGCAAAACCTTAATTATTAACTTCTCATGAGCAATAATATGCTCGTTAGCAAAAGGATAATTAAATTTTTGAAAATACGTTTCCTCAGTACTGAAATGAACCCTTGAAAATTCAACTAGCTCATTCAAAACAACACCTAACTTTTTTTTATAATCCTTGCTTTTCTTATCAATAGAATACGCTGAATTAATTAACCCGATAAGAATTTTGTGCTGATCGTCAATCTCTTTCATATGCACACTTAATTCCTTACTCCACTTCAAAAACACCATAACAATCAATCCTTTTTATCATCAACCGAGCGCATTACACCAATCGCACACCACTTACCATTAACAAGAACTCCAGAAACCAATAAATTAATATTAGACACTTTTCCATTCTTGTGAACAATAGGCAAAACAAAACTATGCCCAATAACATAACTTTTCCCAGTCTTGCTAAATTGCTTCAAATGTGATTTATCCAGCCTATGCTTTGTTTCCTTTGGCAAAAAATCATGCAAAGTTTTTCCGACAACTTCCTTCTCTTTCCAACCAAGCATACTTTCGGCGGATTTATTCCAAAACACTATCTTATCCTCACTATCAGCCATAATAACAGCGTCATTAACAACACAAGTCAACGCCCTAAACTTTTCTTCACTCTCGCTTAGTTCATCATGTGCCTTTTTAATTTCAGTTAAATCGCGAACAGTTGCCTGAAGAATATTACTATCACCAATATTAATTCTTGAAAGCAAAACATTCGCAGGAAATGATTTACCGTCGAGCTTTTTATGAACCCAATCAAATGAAGCCGCACCAGTCTTCATAGCTTTATCAATCATTTCCTTTGCACCAACAGCAGATAATCTTCCATCAGGCTGCTTCGCTGGAGAAAAATCCCAAGGCCCCTTAGAAGTAAACTCTTCAAGCGACTTTGCACCAAAAAGTTTCAACGCAGACACATTACCAGTAACAAATTTCCAAGTAGGCGGTGCAATTGTCATGATAGCATCTTTTGAAGAATCAAAAATCAATTTATAACTACCCTCCGCAACTTCCTTCGCTTTAACAGCTTCTCCCAACTCAATTTCGCCCTTTGACATTCCAGAACGCAAAATCGCAAGCTTCATACTCGCAAGAATTCTGTTAATCGAATCCTTTAAACCCTGAATCTCTTCCAAATTACTCTTGCTCAAATTAATCGACAAATTACCCTTTGTGATTTCTTCAACCTCACTCTTAAGTTTTTGAATTTGATTTGATATTATTCTTGAAATCAAAATTCCAAAAATAGAAGCAAAAATAATTACAATAATCGAAATAATTACACTTATCAGATTAATTTGGTCAATACCTTCAATATTCTGCTCGCGAACAAATCTAGTCCTATCATTCTCAACAGCTAGCCAAAGAGTATAAATTTCTTTCAATTTTTGTTTATAAGAATCATACTCCGCACTCACCATAAGCAGCCTAGCAGCAGTCAAATTATTCTTATCCCCGCTCTCAACCAAAGTAAAAATATTCTCCTCAATCGCAACAAGCTTTATATTATACATATCAATTTCTGATAAATATGCCATAATTTTTTCTTTTTCTGCTAAAGAATGACTACTTTTTTCTAAAAGCAAAGGCGCTTCATTTTTTAAAATTGAATCAAGTTCAAGCCCTGCTTTTTCATAATCAGCATGAATGCTTTTTATTTCATCCAAACTCTTGTTTGCTGTAGAGTGCATCACTGCAGACTGCGCATAATCAGTCAGAATAACGTCGTAATTTGCAATGCGTTCAACCAATAGGTTAAGGGGCACATCAACATCCCTCAACATTACTGTCCGAACGTTATTTTGTTCAGCATAATAAAGTGTAAATGCGCTCAAAGCGCAAACAAGGATAATTAGAATAGCAAAACTGCCCAAAATCAATGTATGCAGCTTCATCATTTCACCAACACAAACAAAATAAATACAAATAACAAAAACTTACCTAAACTTCAATTCAAACCGAACACAACTAAAACCAATACTCAAAATTATACA
>JBAXCL010000046.1:0-7897 GCA_037141515.1 archaeon | reverse complement strand
TTCGCATTGTTTACTTTTTCAGTAAGAAACTCGTTATTTAACATTTATTTAATAAATAATTTATTTATTATTCAATTTAATGTACGATTACCAATTCTTTTTTAAAACTTTCTATAAATGAAATCTATAATAATATATCAAGATAGCATAATTTAATAAAAAATTTTTTCATTTCTTTTCCTGATGTTCACATTTTCGATTGTTAATGCGCAGGATGCAGCACCTCCTCAACCTGTAAATCCAAACGCACCTGAAATTTCATTTGATAAAACAGAAACAACCGTTGCTGAAACGAAACCTGTTGAAGAGCCAAAAAAAGAAAAAGCTAAGAAAAATAAAAGCAAAAAAAAGTAATCAATTAATCTAAAAAAAAATAAGTATGGAAGTAGTTAAAGAGGGGACACCCGCAGTTACAGTACCAATGGAGAAGTTTCCTAGATTGGTTGCAATTAGAAAGTCTATTGACAATTTAAAGTCGCTTGTTGATTTGCTTAATAAACGTAAAGAGATTATCACAAACAGTACCGATAAAATTAGCGAGTATGACGCTAACGAACGGTCTATTGTGTTTATGAAAACGGATATTGAGTTAGCGAAAGTACACACCTCTATTATCCACAAAGAAAAGGATATTAAGGAGTATTTAGACAAGGTTGTTACACCTATTATCGGGGACATTGACAACGATTGGCAAGGTCTTTTGGACAAAGCAAAAGAAAAGTCTAAAAAAGACGGCACTTTAGCAAAGGTTTTGGAAGAAACGGATTTCTCTCAATTTGCAGACAATTGGGAACATAAATTTAACTTCTATCTAGCGGTTAAAAACTACCTGTACCCTAACAAAGCAAAAGTTGTTCAAGGGTTAAAAAAAGTAAAATAATCTCTAAATCTAAAACGGGCGTTAGCGTAAAGTTTTCGCCTGTTTTTATTTTTACACTATGGTAAATTTATCAAATAGCAGATTGAATTTTTTAAGGAACACGATAAACTTCAAAAAGGATTATGTTTTGTGTTTGCATAAGCGTTTGCTATTGATAAAAGAAGGCTTCTGCGAGAAGTCAGAGTTTCAGCGTAACGAGATTGATATTCTAAAATACGAAACAGTATCAATAATAAACAACGCAAACAACTTTATTAAAAAAAAGGAGGAAGAGTACAGGATTGAGTTAAGCGAGTTCTATGAAGACTTAAATGACCTTGAGAAAAATTATAAGACGGTTGTTGATACCGCAAAAAAGAAACAGTCCGAAATCGGAAGTGTTTTAATTAGGCACATACTATATCACACAAATTGGAAGTACTTGGACGATAACATTGACGAGAAAATAAAACTATTCAAAGACTTAAAAGAATTAATATGATAGAAATAACAAACTTAGGAACGGTTACTTGTTACGCTATAATAATTGCATTTTTAACCATTTGGTTCAGATAATAAAACAGAAAAACAAATAAGTACGAAAATGCAAAAATACTGTTTAAGCAGAGAACACGATAATAAAAAGTGGTATTTTACAGGTAAACTAATTAGAACATACGACGGTAAATATGACTATTGGGAAGGTAGTAGTTTAACCCCGAAAATGGCGACAAACACTTGGAGTAATTATTTTGATGCGCTAAAGATGAAACTTGAATGTTTATTCGTAGAAGGAAGATTATATGAAATTTCATTAATCGAGGATAAAAACAACAAGAACAAATAATATGAAAAAATTAGAAAACGTAAGTAAACACCCTTCAATATAGAATAGCTTAAATAAAAAAATGGAACAAGAAAAAAAAGAAATTGAAAACGAATTAGCTGAATTAAGAAAAGAGTTGATTGATGTATGCAACGAAATACGGGACTGCAAAAACAAAGAAATAAGAGCGCAACTTTTTGAGGAAAAAAAGAAATATTTACCGTTTTACCTTGTAGAATTTGAGTGGAAACACGACCATAAATTATACAGAGGTAATGAGTTTGAAAAGTTTTTAAAGAACGCTTTACAGCACGAAAAAAGTGAAGGAGGTGGCGTATGGAAATTAGCCGAATAATTATAGCAATAATATGTGGTTGTTTATTATTAGCTGTTCCTCCTTTCTGTTTATATAAAGCAATAAAAGAAGATAAAAAACGAGAACGCTTACTTAACGAGTGGAAAAAATGAAACAAAAAAACTATTTATTATCGTTACCTTTACTACTTTTAGGGAAGTTTCCAAATGCAAATCCAATAAGTGTTCCAAGTATCGTTTGTAAATTGAATGATTCAATAGTTGGTAGTGCGAAACTTGGCTGAACGTATAAATGACCTAGAAATGGCGAAGTTTATGTATGAAGACGACATTAAGAACTTACGAAACGAAATAGGAAGGCTTAAATCTTTGCCGAAAAATGCCCGAAAAAAATAATGGAGAAAATATCTATTTGTTATCTAGCACAGGGCGGTTATTACCGTGCAATACATTCTTTTGAAAGTCTTGGCTTTGCTATTAAAGAAAAGGAAGTAGAGTTTATCGTTAAGGACGCACCGAAAGAATACATTAAAACCGTTGGCGAAATCGAAGTAGAACTTTTTGTTATTGATACAACCAATGACGAAAGAACTAATGATTACTTTACGCCGTTAGTAACAAATTACACAAACAAAGAAGTCCCCTTGTCAGCATTACTGAATGACGTTGTTCGTTCGGCTACGGGCGAATACATTTGCATAGTGCCTTCGGGTGCGTTCGTACAAGAAGGGTGGTTGATTGAGTTAATCTATTATTTTAAAAACATTGACAAAGCGGGTTTCGTAGGGATACCTAGCGTTTTAGATAAATTAAGTTTTGTTCCTTTGCCAACTAAAGATTACGAAGGTCTTTTAAGTGTTTTGGTATCGAAAGAAAACAACGTGCAAGGCGTATCATTCACGCACAAACAACACTTTTACCTTATTGGCGGTTTTGACGAAAGCGTATTCCTTAAAGGGCAAGTCGTAAATCAAATATGCGAAAGAGCATTGTTAATGGGTTATACAAATTTTTATGTACCCTCACAAACCTGTATCTACACGGAAGCGGAGAGTATAACAGAAGAGGAAACTGTTTTATCGAAAGAGAATTTAGCAAGAACAATTGCTGATATGAAAAAAGTTAGAAATTATTACATTCCATTGTAACAACATACCTCAAAAACCTTTAAAAAGGATTTTTCCACACAATTTTATTTTTTTGTTTAGTACATATTTTGTACAACAAAAACCCTTGTAAATCAATGCTTTTGGCGTTTTTTTAATAACCTCGTACTAAAATTATGGGTTTATTAGATAATTTATTGTTCCTATGTTTGTGCTCGGTAATTTAAAATATTCATTAACACATAAAACTTAAAACAATGTTTTCAACAGACAACTTAAAGAAAATGGGAACTACGCTAGTAATCGTTATGGTTGCATTAGCAGTACACCAAAAATTTGTTGCACCAATGCTTGTTAAAAAAGCGGTAGCAACGAAGTAGTAGTTTTACAGTTTACAGGTCAACGAAGTAATCGAGTTTGCTATTACCTTAATGGTAAAGTTGCATAAGTGAGAGTTTTGTTACAACTATGTTGTTATGACTAAAACCAAAAAAACGAAAAGTAAAAAAATTAAATATTAACTAAAAACAAAATTCATTCAAAATGAACTCAAAAGAAAAAGAATTGCTAAACGCAATCAATGGCACAGAACGTATGTCGGGTTTTGATAGTTACGACAACGCAGATGATATGTCATATTTTGACGATATGGACGGGTTTGACAACGCTGACGGTTATGACAACTACGACGGAGATAATTTCTCTTTCGCAAGTGGCTCTTCTGCACAAGTTGTGTCTGACCCATACGTTATCTCTTATCAAAATACTGACGTAGTATCTCATTTAGGTATCTTATTCGGATACAATGACTATTACAATGCACCAAACTACGGTAATGACCCAACGGTTACTATCACCAACTTGCAAACAGGAACAACTGCGGGTTACGGACGTTTAATTGCACAGTCGAATAACAAGTTCTTCAAAATCGGTAAATGGCGTTTTCAATGCTCATTGTCGGCACAATTACAAGTTACCTTAAACATCAACCACGTTGACGCTAACGGTAAGCAATATTCAACTCCGTTGAACTTGTCAATTATGCGTGACGCATACCAACAACAGTCTGATATTATTGACGTGACCAAGCCTGTAACGGTTGACGGTAACACATATATCAGTTTCACTTTGTACGCTACGGCTATCTTAACAATTTCAATGTTCCCAATTTCAGTACTTAGCGGTAAGGCTAAATTGAATGGTGGTCAATCATTGAACTCTGCAAGAGCACCTCGTTTAAGTGGTAAAAATGTTGCCCCTGTGATTATCCAAACTACGCAAGACGTAAGAGGAATTACTAAAGGGTAATCATTTAACTGAAAACTCTGTACAAGAAGGGGTAAGGGTACAATACCTTTACCCCTTTTTTTCTAAAAAACACGTTGTATGAGCAAGAAAAATCAAAAAAAAGAATATAAAACATTATTATCTGTTTTGGCTAACGGCTCAACCGATAGTGCTCGTATGTTGCTTAAAAAACATTCGGGACAAGACGCTTCGGATACAAAAGACCTAGAATTGAAACTAGCAAGAGTTTATGCAAATTCTCCAAGAAAACTTGACATTGAGAAAGAATTTGCCGAAATTCACCCGCACAAAGATTTTATTCTTAAATATATTAAACCTGTTGAAGTGCCTAAAATAGAGGAAGCAAAAGTTGTAAGCCAAACTATGTTACACGAAGGCTACGCTAGTGCTAATGGAAACGAAAATCCTCAAGGAAGAGGAATGGCGTGGGGAAGACCTATGCACCCACCTTGCGGAAATCCAAACTGTCAATATTGCTCTCGTTATTTTGACGGTAGCAATTTCAGTAATTTCAACAATTTCAGTAATTGTCAAGGAAACCCAAATTGTAATTGCGGTATGTCAAACGCCAACGGTATGTCAAATGCCTGTGGTTGTTCTAGTGCTGACGGTCAACCTAGCGGAATGAGTGGTAACTCAAGTATGAGCAATCAGTCCTTAATGGTGGTTGGTTTAGTTAGTGTTGTTGCCATATTCGGTATGGTAATGTACCTCAAATCAAATAAATAAATATGAAAGTAGAAGTTATACAAGACGCAAAGGTGCTAATCCCTAATAAGGAACACCAAAACTTTACGACAAGTTCGGAAGTAATAAAAAGCGGAACAATTTTAGAAGGAGAACCTAAACTAATAAAAGGAAAGCGTAGAGGTGAAGACTTCACTTATAAACTTTTCGGAACAACTAACAATAAATTAATTTACTTAAACAAAACAAAAATGAACGTAACAGAAGTAACTCTAGGTGCAGACGCACAACCAAGTGCAACAGTAATTGCAGTTCCCGAAGGGAAAAAATTATTTACTAAAAATGTTTATATCGGCACATTAATCGGTGCGGGTGTAGGATTTGGTTATTCAAAATACAAAAAAATGGATAACAAAAAAGCAGTAATGTATGCCGTAGTAGGTGCGGTAGTAGGATTTGCGGTATCGAAATATATGGAAAAACGCAAAGCCGTAACGATTAAGACTAGCAAATAATAACAATTAAATCTTTAAAAGATGAAGCCAACAATAGTAACATTATCTCCCCGTGCAGACGCAGATAACAGTATCTCGGTAGCGACGTTTGAGGAAGCCTTTGGTGAGTTCTCTCAACTTCGTGGTCGTGGTCGTGGTCGCAGACGTTCTCGAAGACAAGAACGCCGTATGCAACGTATTCGTGACCGTCAAGCAAGACGTAAGGCGAAACAAGAAATGAGAGCCGAACAACAAGAAGCACGTCAACAAAGAAAAGACAAGCGTAAAAGTCGTAAGGTTGCCCGTAAAGGCGAAGACGAAAAAGAAGAGAAAGAAGAAGAAGGCGGAAGCGGTGAAGGTGGAAGCGGTGGCGGAAGTGGTGACACAGGCGGAAGCGGTGGCGGAAGTGACACAGGCGGAAGCGGTGGCGGAAGCGGTGACACAGGTGGCGGAAGCGGTGACACGGGTGGCGGAAGCGGTGAAGAAGAGGGAAGCGGTGAAGGTGGAAGCGGTGAAGAAGGCGAAGAAGAAGGTAGTGGATTTGACGCAACTAGCGATTATCAAGGTGCGGAAGACACTTACGGTAGCGATTTAAAAGGTGCGGAAGATTATTATTTAAGTGTTGAGGGAGAAGCAAGAGAAATTAATCCTAAAGTAAAACAGGTTGCAAACGCAATTGAAAATGCAAGGGTTATGCTTTCTCGTTTTGAACGCAAACTACTTTCGGCTAAAGACGGTATGGATAAAAAGGAAATCCAACAAGTTATTATTAACTTAAAAAAGCGTTTGAAGAAATTTGAAGGTATCCTTGATAGTTATTCTAACGCAAGAGGTGATAGCAAAAAAGAAAAAAACCGTCGTCGTGAAATCGGAAAAGCAAGAGCAATTGCTCGTATGAGGAAAGCGAAGGCACTTGGTAAAAAAGGCGTTAAGTATGTTCCCGCAGTAGCGTTAGTAAATGCGATTAAAAAACGCAGAGCAAAAAAACGTATGGACGGTGGCTCGGAAATGCCCGAAGATAGAGAAATGAATGAAATTCCTGTTCAAAAAGGTCTTGACGCAAAATATTCGACAAACCGTATCGAAGTTCCCGCAGAAACTACAACAGGTTTTGACGGAAGAACAGGATTTATAGGTATTGACGACCAAGACGATTTTGACGCACCCGAAGGACGTAAATTCGACTTGAAATTCTCAAGTGCAGAAGGAGATTTTTTAAGTGCAGAAGGAGATAAAAAACCAAAAGTTAATTACGGTGCAATTATAATCGGAATTGGAGTTGGTGCTTTAGCAATCTACCTTTTGAATAAGTACAAAGTATTAGAAACAAAATAAGAACGACAGTGAACGATAGCAAGTTTTACAATGGTTTGGCTAGGTATATAAAAAACCAAGACCAATATAATGCCAATCGGTTAGTAATGACCGAACTAGGTAGGCTACTTGCTAAGGACAAAAGCGATTTTATTGAAGTTTTACGCAGTTCAAATATCACTATACCCGATAATGCGACTGATATTCAATTAATAAATGCGTTTGTAGATAATGCACCGAGCAATAGGAAACTGTTGCTTGGTGCTTCTTTTATGATAAGCCACAAACACCAAACAGTAGGTTTTGACGGTGAGCAAGAGTTGAGTGATAGTGGCGTTAAGGCGACATATAAAGTAATGTACAATTATTTTGACGCTTCTAGTTATGAAGACACAAGCGACAAAGTAAATGAAGATTATTATGACGCTACGGGTGAGGATTATTCAAATGCGGGTTGGGGCACGGCAGTAAGTACAGGTTTAGATATAGCAAATAAATTTATACCTAACAAAAATGCTTCGTCTGACGCACTTGCTAAAAAACAAGACGCTAGACAACAAATGGTGCAATCTGTATTGGCTCAAAGACAGGCAGAAGCGGATAATAAAGCAAAAGTAAAAGAAGCAAAAGCCAAAAACACAAAAACTTTAATAATTGTAGGCGGTGCTATACTAGGGTTGGTAGTTATTGCGGGTATCATATTCGCAGTAAAAAAATCAAAATAAAATGAAAGTAATTACAAACAGACATATAATCCAAGACGACTATTCCAACGGCAACGGCTTTTTGGAAAAGTTGAAAGGTTTTGGGGGTAAAGCAAAAGGTTTTGGCGAAAAAGTTGGCATAGGTGCTACGGGCGGAGGTTTTCTAGGTAAGGCACAAGGTTTACTTGGAGGTCAAGGTCAAGGAGGTCAAGAGCCAACACCACCGCCACCACCACCGCCACCACCACCACCAAAAGGAATGAGCAAAGGACTTAAAATAGGTC
>JBAXCL010000045.1:0-7929 GCA_037141515.1 archaeon | reverse complement strand
CAAAACTGGCATTAACCAAGTTTTATTGAAGTGCCTAAAATCAGTTAGCAGATACAAAGCAAATAAACTTCGCAAAAAGCATGGCTGACCCCAATTAATTAGCGCAAAAAGAAAGGCATAATACCCAACATAATAATTTTAATCAACCTCACTTGACAAAACATCAAAAACTAGAAAATCAACCGAGTTCTTGACAGGATCCTAAAAAATGGTTCAAAATTAATCCGCATCTGCCTTATATGTCCCACCACCATTAATTAGGTATGGAATCACGTCACAAACCTAAGCCAACGCATGACAAATTTGGAAATCCCCTAAAGAGGCACAAAAAACCTGTTTCTAGACATAGACGAAATAAACATATTCGTAAGCACTCGCGCGGGCATCATCGCTAATTTTATATATTTCTTATTAGCCCAATTATTTTTTCTTCAACAGCATTCATTTTTTCGAAATCTAATTTACCTATTTTGTATTGTATTATCGATTTGTCGGCAGTGAATATTTTGTTGGTTCGCACATAACTTACCCCATCCAATTTCCCGCCAATAATATTAGTATCATTTAATTCAACAACATAAGTATATTTTACTATTTTGCCAGTTATTTGGCAAACAATACAATCTTCTCCCCGCAAAGCAGCAATAATTAGTGCGGGACGCTTTTTTGTTGCTGACAAGTCAGTAAAAAGAAATGGCAACACGACAATATCACTTTTTACAATTTCTTCCATCTTTTATCCTCTTCTTTTAAATTCCAAATTTTTCCTAAAGACTTTTCACTTGCAAAGGCGCTTCCAAATTTCTCTTCAATTTCATCCATTTTTCGTATTTCAATATGATCATCAAAATTTAGAATAGCTATTTTTGAGCCCTCACTAAAACCTTTTTTACCGCGAAGACTTTTCGATATAGAAATCTGCCCCTTTTCAGTTATAGTCGCACTTTTAATGTCAATCAAACCCACAAAAATCACCAAGTAAGATAAGTAAGAAAGGTAATAAAAACTAAGGTTTTCTTTAAACCCAATAACTTTAAACAAATTAGTTCATTATAATTAATTCAACATAGTTTTTCAAAAATAACTAGTTGATTAAATTTAATTGATTTATTTAACCACCAACGCACTGGCTTTCATCTGGCACGTTAAGCATAGATTCAAGTTTATTTATTGCGCTTGGGTTCCACCAAATTTTAATTTTGCCTTGTTTTATTGTTTTTGATATACACATATCCCCTTTCTTAACTAAATTCATCATGCCTTGCAGAGTAGCATAATCTTTTGTTGTCGAGGGCGCAGCATCATAATATTTTAGCATAAGCGCTGAACCCGTGTTCAACCCGTTAATTCCTGAAATGCTTGATAGTGTTGTTGTTCGCGAATTTGATGGAACTAATTGGGCAACAGAGTTTCCAATTGAACTTGGTGAATAAAATGTTGAGGTTAAATATAATTTTCCAGGAACATAACTATTTGTCCAATTTAGTGTGTGATTATTTCCTGATTGGGTTTCACCATAAACTAATTTATTTTCTTCTTCAAAATCATAACACCCATCACCAATTGTAGAAGCTTTTTTTGTCCAATTCCTTGCTGGCAAAGTACTATTATCAGAACTAATTGAACTATACCCCACAGTTAAAGCATTTCCATCACCAGTTATTGCCATCATTACTGGCGTTGGTTGGGACGCACTAAATGTAATATCACTCGAACCGTAAGAAAGCACTACCCCATTGCTTAAAGTAGCCAAATCGGTTGTTGTTCTAACATTAATAGTCTTAAGCCCAGCACTTGTTACTGGAAGAACATTACTTTTGGAATTAAGTGAAAAAGCCATATTTGCGCCCACCCCATAATCAGCCCTCGCATAAGCACCAGTACTTGTATTCCTGCCTAGTTCCCCATCAAACGGCATTTCATACAAAGGATTTGTGCTCCCTGTTTCAAAATATGGAGTAAAAGTAATTGTAATTGTTGCATTTGGCGAACCATCCAAATTAACAAACACTTTACTTGAATTATTATCATAACTTACATTTATTCCAACAAAATAAATTCCGCCATTTGGAAGCGCCCCGCTATTTGAAGCAGAACCATTATTTTGTAAAATAAATTTAATTCTTCCCGCAGCAATTAACTTATCAATGCCCATTCTGTCCCTTAGCGGAACATAATCACTCAAGAAACGTGAATAATATTCATCAAAATCTTGCAAAAGGTTTTTCGAATAATTATCCTTGATTAAATAGTAATACCCAGATGATTGCTTTGCAATTTCCCCCAAGTCTCCACTTTGTTCAGCAGTAAGAATATTATTAAGTTTTTTTGCCAAGGAAATCATGAATTGTGCGCCATCACAGTAAGTGTAACTTAAATTCGTTGAATCACATTGATTATCTGATATACTTCCAAAATCCCAATCGTATAATAAGTGCTGGTCGAAATTCGCACCACTAACCCCTTCATCACCTTCAGAGCTTTGACAATTCGACTCACCCCCAATAATTTTTACTTGGAATTTTTTTGAAACTTTATTATCCCCCGCCCAATCACTTACAGTAAGCATAGCATACCCTGTTTTTAGCCCATCTAGCTTCGTTGCATTAAAATCAATATCTGGAGAAGCAATTACTGGCGGATCAATAACAAGCCCATTAGCTCCTTTGTAAACTCCAATATACTCTGCAAACACATGCCCGTCTTTCAAAAACAATCTAACTCCGTCAGGAATATCCTCTTTTTTTATTATGCTATAAGCTTTGCCACCATTATTAAATTCAACAAGGGGTGAACTTGCACTTGGTAAAGGATAATTATAATCCTTTACAGAATCAAACGAAACATACCCTAATGAGTTTTCACAAAGAACTTTACTAGAATGATAACCAATAGTCACAATTGATCTAATTGGAAGTTTGATTTGCTTGCATTGAGGATTATTCTTCAAAGAATCATATTTACTTGAATCACAATAAAGCATTTTTGTAACAGGATTTATGCCCGAGGGCTCTAACTGATAAACAACATGGTTTTCGCAATCAAGCGCATTAATATCTTTGTTACAAAATCTATCTGCCGACTGCATCCTGCCAGTCATTTGAATATAATTTCTGCACAGTCTTACATCCGAAATATTATTCAAACACCCTTGTTGGGGACCGGTTATAACATCGGAGGCAGTGCTCCATTGATTATTCCCCGTTAAACTATATTTTGAAATTGATGAATTTTGAGCACCCCATAATAAAGGCGCCATAGAATTGTCATATGTTCCAAGATCAACTACTGTTCCTTTCACAGCATTAATTTCGACATCTTTAGACCAAGTAGCTTCTCGCTCATTAATAGGAGTTTTTACTTCAGTAAATTCAGAACCAAACTTAAACATCCCTTGACAAGATCCATCTGGTCGAAATTTTAAGTAACTCCAATCCACACCTATAATTCCCCCCAGTATTCCAAGGCCATGGTACCCAAAACCAATTGCATATGCTGAATGTCCATCTTCTTTACTATAACTCGGACTAAGTTTTCCCGTAGTGTAATCAACATAATAAAACCATTTATTGTAATCCATTCCCCGTGGTTCAGGCAAGTCTACCCAACTCATATAAGCAAATCCCCTAGTCCCCATAGCCGAACTCGAATCACCATTTGTCATATAGGGTGCAGGGGGAAGAGTGGCGACAGACACTGGATTTGGCGTTGTTGCAAAATGAATGCTGCTTGAATTTTTTACTTCACTTTTTAAACTTCCAGCAGAAACAGGCTGGCCAATTATTTCAGAAATAATACTTGCTCGCTCTTGCGAAGTGAGTTTATCAAATGTTTTTGTCGGATCGCGAATCGAAGAATAAGTTACAACTGGGGAGGTTGAATTTGCATCTTTAAATTTTTGAATAACTGCCTTGCAAAGCTTTGCACCGCCTGTCGCAGTATAAAAATTATATGGTGGCGATGTGCAAGAATAATCCCCGCTCCCAGCCATAACCATACACCACATATTGCTTTCCATTGGAGTAAATGTGTTTCCAGTCCCGGTACAATCTTTGTAAGCAGCCATGAATGCTTCCCCAATAACCCGCCCATAAGTTATTCCTTCAAGGCCTATCGTATTTACTTTTAGTTTAAAATTAATTTTTTGTGGTACTCCTAAGCTTACATCTGTTCCTTGCGGCATTCCTGGTTTAAAATAATCAATTTGTACGCCTGGTTTATTTATTGACATTAATGGTAAAGAAAAATCTTTTCGCCCTAAGTAAACTTTATTTGTTACTTTGCCAATAATTGATTTTACTTTTGAAAAGTCCCAAATTGCATTACTTAAATCAAGCGAAGAATTCTGGTCTTTTAGAACAACATCGAGCGCGGCAATAATATTAGTTGGTTGTGTAGCACCAGAGTAAATTGTTACTGGAAAAGCGCCAAGTGTATTACACTGATCAAGCGCATTTTGACAATCCACGCTTATTGCCTGCTCAGCACCGGGAGAAATTGAAAAATCAGTTCCCAAAGGAGCCAAGTGTAGCAAAGAATCTATTTTAATTTTTCTGCTTTCCGCGCAACTTGAATTAATAAATATTACTCCTTTACTCTTTGAATCGAGTTCAAAAAATGGAACTAGTGCATCTTTTACATTAATTCGCCCGCCGTTTTTTATAAATGAAACTGTTATACAATCAGGGGCAGCAAGGTTAATCTCAAATGGATTAGTTACGCTAACTTCCAGGTGCGCGGGAATTGAATTTGCTTCATTCCAAGCATCAAACATTATAATATCTCCTGAATTTAGGCCAGTTGCATTAAATGATAAAATATCAATTCCTTTAGCATTAGTACTTCTTCCTGAGTAAAGGATTGAGCTTGTTGTTCCTCTTTTTAGCGTTGCTTTCCAGTATGCTGGACCAAATACCTTTGAACTATTAGCGGTTTCTTTTGTATAAGTTGAAACAACAAAAACTGGATAAGAAACTTTTTCGTTAATTGCTGAGTTTTTTCCATTGCTTATTTCAATATTCAAAGTGCTTTTGCTTTTAATGGAAAATCGGATATTAGAATTATTTCCAATTGCAGTAGATAATGCATCAGCTACTGAATTTTGTGTATTAAGTGCCCGATTCACTTCAATACTATTTGCAGTAGCCGCAGGGTTTAGTTCGCTAATAAGATCCGCTGATTTTGCAAAGGGCCCAAAGTTAACTAATAAATTTACAAACGCAGAGTTATTATCAAAAGAAAGATAAGTTTTTTTTGCAGCATTACCAAGAGTTAGTGAAAGTTGTACACTTTTATAATCAGTATCAGTCAAATTAGTGGCATTAACTTTAATTTTATAATTATCCCCTAACTGTAATTGGTTTATTTTTGAATCATCAGCCACTACCCAGCTCGCATTTGCCAAGTTACTCTGATTCATAATAAATGAAGAGAAAATTACTTTTGGACAATCTTTTATACAAAAAGCATCGCCTATTGTAAATTCCTTTGAGTACAAAATACTTTGTTCAGCACCTAAACTAGCTTGCCAGTAAATTGTTTTTTTACTGCCAATTGCCAAATTTTTATCCAGACTTACTTTTAATAGAACTGGAATACTTTTTGGACCCTTTATTGAAGAGATTAATACATTGACTTGCTTTGCATCTTTTAAAACTATATCCGAATCAATTACCATGTTTTGCTTTTTTGAGGACATTTGCACTGATGAACTATCAATGGATTTTGCGGCTTGGAATAATATACTTCCATCTGTTTCAAAATATGAATTAACTAGCGCGGATCCGGCATTTTGTGAGTTAAAAACCAGATCAAAAAGCAAATAATATGTGTTTCCGGGCGATAAAACAGTCGCAGTACTTTCAGTAGAAACTATCGGATCAGTCATTAACACTTTTCTTAGAATCATTTGCACTGGTTTTTGGTTAGGCAAATCACTTTGTTTCATCAAATAAATATTTCGGTTAGTTGTTTCGCGAGTCATACCATAAACAAAGCTTTCAAACGGAATGTAGTTTGGATCATTAACTATGATGTTTACTTGACTACCTGCTGCAGATTTTACGCTTTTAGAATTTACTATTTCAGATGCATTTATCTTTTCAAATCCCCCACTAGTTTTCTTTTGCACAAAAAAAGTTGGATTAACTAAAGTTTGGTTTGAAATAAAATTCAGATTCATTGTGCCGGTCCCAAAATTCGTTTGAATTACTAAACTTTGGTCAGAGCCAAAAATAGTTACATTTCCTTGCCCTGCATTTAGTGAAGTTTGGGTGGTTATTGTATAATTTCCCTTAGATAGGCCTTCAAACAAAATATTTCCGTTTTTATCAGTTAATCGTGATTCTTCAAGAGAGCCCCCAAATCCTTGCAAAAATATTTTTGTTACTGCGTTTGCTATTGGGTGATTTTGGTCATCAACAACTAGAACACTTAGTTTCCAGCCTGTTTTTTCAAGGGTTACAACTTGCGGCGAATCGGATATTGGTTTTAGTTCAAGCACAACAACTTTTTTTGCATAACCAGCAACGCTTACAACTGCTTTGAATGTTTTTCCAGTCGTATCAGCAATTTGTGCAGGGCCAATTAAACCCGAAATACTTGCGCTTAGGGCCCTAAAATAATTAGTATCATTTCCTGACTCGTAAAATATTCTTGCATGCCCCATTAGAACAGAGTTTTTTTCAGCATCAACAGGTTTAATGTAAGCATTCAATAAATTTAGATCATAATTACTAATTCCTCCAAAATAAATTGGAACATCAATAACCTTATCAGCAATTACAACAAATGACCCTGTTTTTGTGGTGCCTCTCGCTACTGCTGTGTAAGTGTAATTTCCCGCACTAAGTTCTTGATTTACTTCCCCATTATTTAAAGTAATTAAAGTTTGGGATTCGCCCAAATAATCATTTATACTAATCTCTGCGCCTGCTTGTTTTCCAATTGGACTATCTGCAATAAAATTGATTGTTCCGATTTGGACTATTTTTTGTAAGTTAATTATTTTTTGCGAATCCAAAGTACTTATTGCTACTGTTTTATCTTCAAAATCTGGTGCTTTTGCAACAAGGTTCATAGTATCACAATCAGCAGAAAAATCAATCAAAAATCCAGCGTCTGATTGAGTTTGTCTTCCTGATTTTGAAAGAATTGATTTTTTTGTCGCTTTGCCAGTTTTTATGCAAATCAAATCAAGTGTCGCAAGCGAAATAATTTTGCTTTCTTCGTCAGTAACTTTAACTATTGCACTTAATACTGGAGCCAAAGATTTTGAAAGAATTATTGTTTTTTGCATTTCGCTATCTAAAACAATACTACTATTTACCGAAGTATAACCTTCTTTTGTAACAATAAGCCCCACAACCATTGCGTTTGGGCAAACCGAAAAATTAACCTTTCCTGCAGTATTAGTAATAACTTCATTCTTTTGAATATTTGAGTTTCCTGGAGTATTATCACAATTTTGCATGTACTCAACATTCGCGCCGGATAATGGATTTTCAGATGCGCCCAAAACAGTTACAATAAGCCCAACACTTGTAATGGACGAACTTTGGGTGAATAAAAAATAGGTCCCGAACGAAAGCAACAATAGTATAAAAACAATAAAAAGAATTAAACTTGGTACAATCGAGTCAATCGAATCAACTACCCTGATTAACGGCGTTTTTTCCCAAAAATCGTACCATTTATCTTCAAAAGATGAATATAAACCCAAACAGACTCACTTCAGATAAAAGGGGTTTAGAATTAATAAACCTTGCCTTATATTTTTTCACACAACTAAACAAACGCAAAACTTATACTTTAACATCAGAAACCCTTTATTTTTATCCTTTACCTTTTCTAGATATGTTATGTTTCGCTTTATGCTTGCCCCGATGGAGGAGCACACTGATTCGGCTCTTCGCAGGCTTTGTTATAATC
>JBAXCL010000044.1:0-7996 GCA_037141515.1 archaeon | reverse complement strand
CATTTATAAAGGTACTGTTATACATGCCTTCATTTTTGATTAATAGGCGCAATTTGTCTTACTTTCTGGGTTTTTTTGAAGAAATTTTTAATTTAGGGGGAGGCGGCATTCTATTAACTGCGCGCATAACCCTTAAATTTTTTGAAGCCGCATTAACCCAAAAACCGGTTTTTTTTGGCCCGCCATTTTTTAGCCCAGGAGGACCAAATAAATTAACTGTTAAATTCTGATATTTTGGTTGAGGCGCCTTTAAACTTCTTTTCATCCAATCACTAAATACCTTTAAGCTTTGCCATATATAAAACTTTTCTATGCATAAAGCAAATCAAGCTGAAAAAGATAATGAAATTAATAAATGCGATAAGTGCGGTGAAAAAAGTTCCATAACACTTGCATACGGGCCACACTACTACTGCAAGCGACACTTTACCCAATTCTTTGAAAAAAGATTTCGAAAAACAATAAGAAAATACAAACTCTTTAATCAAAAAGAAAAAATTCTTATCGCACTAAGCGGGGGAAAAGATTCCATAACATTATTACATTTACTCAAAAAATATTACTCAAAAAGCAACGAAATCGAAGCACTAATCATTGATGAAGGCGTAGCAGGGTACCGCAAAAAGGCAATAAAAGCAGCGATTGAAATGTGCAAAAAACTAGGAGTAAAACACACAATTATTTCTTTTAAGGAAGAATTTGGAATAACAAATGACAAAATAATGCCATTAATACTAGCAAATCCGAAAATGGGGGGAACATGCGCATTCTGTGGAACACTACGAAGAAATATTATGAATAGGTACGCCAAAAAAATGGGTGCTGATAAACTAGCTACTGGCCACAACCTTGACGATGAAGTACAGAGCTTTGTGATGAATGTTTTTAACAATGATTTTGCGAGAATGAAAAGAATGAGTGCAAGCTCAGGAATAATAGAGCACAAAGGATTTGTGAAGAGAATAAAACCGCTTTACGAAACCCCTGAAAAAGAAATAATTGCTTACTGCGCACTAAACGAAATAAAACACTACTCGGAAGAATGCTGCCCATACAGCTGGACAGCAAAAAGAAACGAATACCGAAGCATGCTAAACCATTTTGAGGAAAGATTCCCAGGAACAGAGCACTCAATTTTAAGGTTCTATGAAAACATACTCCCCCTAGTACGCCCAAAAAAAAGCGAAAAACAAAAACTATCCGAAAAATTAATTGAATGCAAAAAGTGTGGCGAGCCAACAGAAAAAGAAATTTGCAAAGCTTGTGAAATGATTGAAAAAATAAAAGCTGAAATTAAAAATGGAAAATTAAAAAATCTAAAAAAAAGTAACACTACAAATCATACAAAATACAATAAAAAACTTACTTGCGTTACTACAAAACACAGCGCAAAATAGAATTTTAAAAATAATTAGTTTTGCTTTAATATTTTTAGTTTTAATTAATGCATTTAGTTTTAATTTAATCATTTCAGCTTTAATTTAATCATTTCAGCTTTAATTTAAGGTTTGGCTTGCGGGTTAACCAATAACGCACCAAGCCTTGCAGAAAAATCTTTCTCAAACTTTGTTAATTCCTCAAGCTTTGCATCAATCGCAAGAGTTTTCTCCTCAAGCATTCTATCCGCCGCAGCGCTCTTACCATTAAGTTCCTCAATAGCGCCATTAATTTGATTTAATGCATCCTCCATACTACTTAAAAATTGGGCTTTAAACCCATCAAGCACCACAACCTTCTCTTCAATCGCAGCTGGGGAAAATTTCATACTCGACGTCTGTAGTTTATTTAATTCAACTTGGAGCTGTGAAATAAGTTCATCCGCGCGCGAAATAGTCAACTCCTCAATTCTTTGCTCAGCCTGCGCAAGCATCCCCTCAGCAATATTTTTTTCAAGCTCAAGAGCCTTATTTATGCGCTCATCCATCTGGGAAAGATGCGCGCTTGCAGAATCCAAAAAAGCCTGCGCACCAGATTTGCTTTTTATTAATTCAGAATTCATTTCAATAACAAGCTGGGATTTAGTTCTCTTCGCATCCTCAAGAGCTGTTGCGATTTCTGCTAAAGCGTTGGACTGCTGCTTCTTTGAAGCATCAATAGCAGCCATAACTTCCCCCAACTGCTTATTATACTGCCTAAGCTCGGCGATTTTCGCATCAATAATAAAAGAAATTTCTCTCTGCTTCTGCATTAGCGCTTCTTTATTACTTGAAACAATCAAATCTTTTTGAGAATCCATTAAAACCTTGAACTGATAAAGTTCTTTTCTTAAAGACTCTTCAACTTTCTTCGAAATTTCAGAATCAACATCATCCTTTAAGTGCTTCATCTCAGCAAGCTTTGCATTCACTGCAACAACAATGCCTTTTTTCCACAACTCCTCAAAATTAGCGTCATAATTAATTTCAGGAAGCGGCTTTACCTGAGAACTACTTGGTTTAGCAAAGTTTTTTTGCGAAACTAGAGTCGACGGAATTTTTGGTTCCAAATACGCAGGCTGATACGATTTTAGTTCAGGAAAAGATTTTTCACCAAACCCAGAAACAGAAACCGAATCCTTTGGGGGAGAAATTTCGCCAACATCGATTTTTTCTACTGAATTATCTTCAATTTCCGCAATATCAGTTTCATCCTCGGGAAGAGCTTCCAACAAGTCTTTATTTTCATCAACTTGATTTTGCTTTAATGGCGACGCAATACTTTTAGACTCCTTTACTTTAAGTCCGTTCTGATCCATCTGAACGTGCGCACTTACTGGAATCTGATTAGCAATCTCATCACTCATACTCAATTGTGCATCAAAATTAGTTATTGATTTGAAAACTTTTTCTGCTTTTGAATCATTTTCCTCTGAAGAGTTTAAAGCACTAACTGCCCCCCCCTTCGCATCGTGAATCATGGCAAAAGCATCATTCTGATTAATGCCAACATCATACAAGTTATCAGCAATTTCACTATCTGAGACGCCCAAGGCTAAGAGCTTTTGAATCGACTCGATTACTGTTGCACGCTTATCCATAAAACCACTATTTTATGTCCCTCAAACTTTTACTAAAGTTCTCGACTCCATAAAACCACTATTTTATGTCAAAGCAAACCATAGGTTTGCTTGCCCCGTAAATGCATTGCATTTACACGGTCCCTCAAACTTTTACTAAAGTTCTCGGCTCCATAAAACCACTAAAACTAGTTATAGTTGGGATTTCCAAAATAAAAAGCTTTGCAAGGAAATTTTTCTGAAAAGTTCCGCTCCACAAGCAATATTTAATAATAAAAAACGAGTATTAATTACCTGATGCAGCATAATGGAAAAAGAGCATTCTATAGAATATGGGTAAAAAAAATAACTTAGAATCCAATATAATGGCATTTAAACACTGCGTGACAACACGAAACGCACAACCCCCACACACATTAATTTAGAAACACCAGAATTAGTTTTTAAATTAAAAAATAAAAAAATGCCCACGAACATTTAGCGCAGGCAAATTAATAAGAAAAAGTATTACGGAGAAATCAACACAACACTATCGCCGCGAACCATTACTTTCCCATACTTTGTTTTAATTTCGCCATCAACAATCTGCGAAGCGTTTTCAAGGTGCAAATTCATATGCACATCAAATGCCTTAAGAGTTCCCCTTACTTGGTTATTGCCTTTTAGCACAACCAAAACTTCTTTCTCTATTGCTTCGTTAAGCAAGTCAAATGGTCTGTTATTCATGAAAACACCTCATTTTTTCCGAAAAACTGAAAACAACCTTGAAAAAAAGCCTTGCTTCTTCCCCGTTGCAATATCAGATACCTTAAGCCCAGTAATTTTAGAAGCGACTTTTGCAATTTCTTGTGCCGCCGGACAATCAGGCTTACGCACAATCACCGGCGAAACTTTCTCCTGCATGAAGCTCTTTCTAACTTCAGGATCATAAGGAACTGAACCATAAACCGGCAACTCAAGCATATTTGCTATATCATTCTTAGTTATTTCGCCGTTCTCATTCATAACAAAATTAATAATTACTCCAATAACCTTTGAGCCAAGACGCTGAGCAACAATTTTTGTCTTCAAAGCATCCGCAATCGCGGGCGAAGTAGGCATTGTAACGATAATTGTTTCCTGACTAGCGGATAACGCACTTAAAACATTTTTTTCTATCCCTGCAGCAACATCAAGCAAAACGAAATCATACTGATCGTTTAACTGCGAAACAATACTTGTCAAACGCTCACTATCAACCCGCTTATAATTATCAAGACTCAAACCAGAAGGGATAAATCTTACTCCACTAGGCCCATCATAAATAGCATCATGAACCTGAGATTCGCCAAGAAGAACATCATGCAAAGTTATCGGCGATGATTGCATACCAAGAATCAAAGAAAGATTAGCCATCGCAACATCAGCATCAATTAATAGAACTTTTTTGCCAAGTTTTGCGAGCGCTATTCCAAGGTTTGCCGTAACAGTAGTTTTGCCAGTTCCCCCCTTACCCGAAGCAATTGCTATAATCCTTGCCATAAAAATCACGATTATTACTTATCTTGCATTTCAATTGAACTGCATAATACCACAAAAACACTAAATAATGAATGAGACTAAAGAATAAAAAGCTAATTACAGTAAGATATTAAATTAATTATTCAAAATAAATAAATCCTGCCAAAAACCTTCAACTAATCTCATAACGCAAAATAACGCAAATTAAAATTAAAAAAAGCTTTAGGCTTAATTTTACTTCCAATGCGCCATAAAAAAACAAAAATGCGCTCACAACCCCCAATTATGCTGTACTATGAATACGCCTTTTCTCTGCCACAGATTTATTTGACTGCATCAAAGAACTTAATTCAAAAGCCAGTGTTCTTAACTCAATATTTGAAAGCTCGCTGCCAGCCTTAACTATGAAAACTTTCTTATCCATCGGAAAAAGCATGAACCAAGAATCATTACGTTTAATCAAAACCGATTCACTGTCAGGCAACTCACTTTTAATATAAGAAAGCATTGCAGTACCCATTATTCCTTCAGAGTGACCATTTGATTCACTTGAAACAATCAAACTACCATCAAGATTAGTAACCATAAAAGCATCAACCATATGCTTACGCTTTAGAATAACTAAATTTTCCTCAAAATCCTGAGAATAAACATACTTATGCTTTGAGAGAAAATCCTTCAAAAATTCTATCTGCGAAGCGGGTTTCTCCGTATCGTCAGCAAGCACGCGCCACGCAAATCTTCTAAGCACTTTTAAAACCATTAACTCACCAGAAACTACTTCAAGTCGCCAAGACCATAAGCCTCAAGAGCACTTTTTTGTTCAGCAGCCTTTGAAAACGTAGGTACGAAAACAGATGGAATGATTTTTGGAATGTCTTTTAAATCTATTTTATCCAGTAATAGTTTTTCATCAAACGCAAGTATCAAGTCCACCTGCGAACGCGTAAGACTTACTACTTGTGAAAAACCATCCCCCTTAGATTGATTGGCAAAGTAACTCATAGAATCATTACCCTTAACTAATTTATCAGCACCCAAACATTCCACCACACACGCAGTAATTACTCCCTCTCGAAAAAAAAGCACGCCCTCTTCAATAAAACTCCCTCTAACAGCCAGTATTATGTAGCCGTTAAAGTGTTTGTCTTGCAAAGACTTAATTGTGCTCATTAAATCAAACGGACAAGGCCCAGAACCAACAACACTACCAACAGGAAAATTCAATTAAACACCACCAAAAACTAAATATTATGACAGAATGACAATAAAATACTTTTCTTGCAAAAAAATACTGAGCAATATGCAAATATCATCTTTACGAATGGAATTACTTTCCTACAAAAACTCGGCTAAAGCAAAAATACTTCAAGGATTTTTTAAAACCCGCAAAGGCGAATACGGCGAAGGAGATATTTTTTATGGAATAACTGTTCCGCAAACACGCTCAATTGCAAAAAGTTTTCAGGAAATTGAAATACCTGAACTAAATGAGTTAATTAAATCCAAAATCCACGAAGAACGATTATGCGCACTATTGATTTTAGTTGAAAAATACAAGAAAAGTACAAGTGCTAATGAAAAAAGAATAATTAAAGATTTTTACCTTGCAAATACAAAACACATTAATAATTGGGATTTAGTGGATTTGAGTTCACACCAAATAACTGGAGAATGGTACTTTACCCACCCCTTAGAAAGGAAAAAATTATTTGAATTAGCCAACTCTAACCAACTTTGGGAAAAAAGAATCGCAATAATATCAACTTATTACTTCATCAAAGAGAAAAAATTTGAAGAAACATTAAAAATATCAAAGATTTTACTAAATGACACACATGATTTGATTCACAAAGCAGTAGGGTGGATGCTTAGAGAAGTTGGGAAACGAGATTTTGGTGTTGAAGAAGAATTTTTACAAGAGAATTATAAAAAAATGCCAAGAACCATGCTAAGATACGCTATTGAAAAGTTCCCTGAAAAAAAAAGACTTACTTATTTGAAAGGAACGGCATAAATTTAGTGAAAATTTAACTAAAAACTCACCTTTTTAAATCCAAAGGGGCTTTTTTAGTTTAGAAGCGAGTTTACGGTGAGGAAGCATGGTTGACGAAAAGAAATTTGAAGGAGCAGGATCATTAAAACCAGGGCACTTATTGCTAATAGACGGCGAAGTATGCCAAGTAAAAAGCGTTGAAAAATCAAAACCAGGCAAACACGGAGCAGCAAAAGTACGTGTAACTGCATTTAATATTTTTAGCGGACAAAAACGAGGACTACTAAAAGGAACAGACTCAGAAGTTGAAGTTCCGATCGTACCAAAAGGAGACGCAACGGTAGTAGCAGTAATATCCGACATTATACAAATAATGGATAAACTAAATTACGAAACATACGACGCACCAAAACCAGCACCTGATTCAGAAATACCAACTCTAAAAGCGGGCGATGAAATTGAATACCAAAAATACGGTAACGCAATAAAAATCACAAGAAAAAGGTAAAATTCTAATTTGGAGAGGTGAAAAGCGCCTTTCCAAAAACTTATTTTCAAATAACAACACTAATTAACTTTACCAAGCACTAATTCTTTATGCCAAAACAAAAAGAAAATAACAATTCAAAACTAAAAGCACTACTATTAATTTCGGGCGGTATTGATTCACCAGTAGCGGGAAAAATACTTTTGGATAAAGGATACTTACTAGAAGCAATACACTTTTCACAAGAACCATTCACTGACGACACCCCTGAAAAAAAATCGCTACTACTTGCACGAGCAATTGGATTAGGCGAAGTTACTGTAGTTGATGCAGGAGAATTATTCAAAGAAATCGCGGACAAGACTTACAGAGAATACTACTTTGTACTAATTAAACGATTCATGATGAAAGTTTCTGAGAAAATCGCAAAGCAACGAGGAATTGAATATTTAGTTACTGGCGAAAGCTTGGGGCAAGTAAGCTCCCAAACAATGAGCAACCTTAACACCATCAACCTAGCCACAAAAATTGAAATACTAAGACCGCTATTATTTATGAACAAACAAGAAATCATTGATATAAGCATCAAAGACGGGTACTTTGAAACATCAAAAGGCCCAGAAATGTGCGACGCGCTCGCAAGCGGAAGACCAAAAACAAAAACTAACTTGGATGATATAATTAAGGAAGAGGAAAAATGCAAAATGGAAGAACTTGTTGAAAAGGCGGAAAATAAATTTAGAGTAGAAACAACAAAACAAAAAATTGAGTTACCCAAACAAATAAACAGCACATGCGCACCAAATAAATTGGCGTAAAAAGACTTACAAATTAAAATTAATAATTATTTGAAAGTGATTTTGATGGAAGAAAAAATAAGTTTTTTGAATAAAAAAGGACTAAAACTTGCAGGAATACTCCACACCCCAACGAATTCAAAATGGAAAAAACTCCCTGCTGTTCTTTTACTCCATGGATTTACCGGATACAAAGAAGAAGCTCAAATTGAGAGCCTTTC
>JBAXCL010000043.1:0-8188 GCA_037141515.1 archaeon | reverse complement strand
TAAAATGCTTCAAATTGTCAAAATACGCAAGAACAGCAAAATTTTGGTTAGCACACACTTTTATTTATTTTTCAAGCCAGATGGTGTATTCTTTGAAACCACTGTTTTTGTAAAATTCAATTGCTTTTGTGTTTAGTGCTGTTGCTTCTACCTTAATTTTATCTACTTTTTGCAATTTACACCAATCAAAAAACTCTTTAACTAATTTGGAGCCAATATCTTTGTTTCGGTATTTTTCTTCAACAAACATACTGTTTATTTCGCCATATTTGTTTATTTTTCTGTAGGAATATTTTGTTTTTGGTGTTGAACTTCCTGTCAAGTATCCGATGACTTTTTTATTATGCTCTGCTACAAAAGCACATTTTTCTTCTTCAACTATGCATTTGGCGAATATTTCTGTTCCTGCTTTTCCAAAAGTCCAGTCTAAGTCAAGTAATTTGTCATATTCAGCATATTCTTTTTTGAAAAGTAGTAGGTTTAGATCTTGAATTGATTTAAGGTCTTTTATAGTCGCTTTTCTAATTGTGATTAGTGCGTTTTCCATTTAATCACTTGTTCGCAAGTATTTCTTTTCTTAGTAGTTCGCTAAGTATTTTGCCGTCAATTCCTTTGAGCGAGGCTTCTTTCATTAAATCTCCCATTAGTGGTCCTATTGCGCTCATTCCTTTTGCTTTTACTAGTGGCATGTTTTTTGAAACAAGTTCAATTATTTTTTTCTCTATTGCTTTGTTATCAACCACAATAACTTTGTTCGCGTTTATTACTTCTTCGATTTCTTTTCCTTTTGATAGTTCGATTATGGCTTCTGCAAGTGCGTTTTTGTTTATTTTTCCTTTTGCTTCGTCTAGTAATATTTCCCCAATATCAACAAGTTTTACTTTTTCAACAGCGGTTCCGTTTCGTTTTAGTTCAGTGAGTGTTTGAAGTAGTAGTGCAGCTGCTGTTTTTGCATTTGCGCCTTTTTCAACAATTTTTTCAAAAAATCTTGCGTAGTTTGAGAGTTTCATTTCTTCAATATGGTTTGTGCTTAGCCCCATTTTTGTATATTCTTTTTCTCTTTCTGTAACGCTTTTTGGCAAATTTGCTTTTACATTTTCTAGTATTATTTTATCCACTTTAATAAAAGGCAAATCGGTTTCGGGGTACATTCTTGCTTCGCTTGAGAGTGGTCTTTGGTATTCGCTGCTAGCGTCTTCTAGTGCTCCGCGTGTTTCGCTTGGTATTTTTTCAAACGCAACTAAAAATCTTTCGCGCACTTTTTCAAATGCTTTTTCTGCGCGCTCATTTTCTGCAACAATTAAAACAAAATTATCTTCTTTTTTGCATTCTAGTGCGTTGCATATTTCTTCAACTTCTTTTTCGCTTATTCCGTAGTTTGGTAGTTCGTCTCTGTGTAGTATTCCGTTTACTCCGCTACTTTTTGCGTATGCTGATAGTTCGCTTCCAAATCTTTTAGCGCCTACTTTTTCGCCTAAGAGTCCTTTCGCACCAGTTATTTTCATTCCAAATATTACTTTTCCTTTTACAAATTTGCTTTCGGTGTTTTTTAGTGTGTTAGTTACTTCTTCCACTTTTGCAAATATTTTTTCTTTGTCTTTTATAGTTTTGTATTTCTCGTTTAGCTTTTTCTTTATCGTAATTAAATCCAGTTGTCTTTCAACTTCTTTTTCTATCATTGTTCCGATCATTTCTAGTTCTTGGCATCCTTTGAGTTCGCATCTAGCGCCTTCTGCGATTGAAATATTTACGTCTTGTCTTATTGTTCCTTTTCCTCTTTTTGCTTTGCATGTGAGTCGCATTATTTCTCCGATTTTTGCCGCAACTTCTATTGCTTCTTCAGGAGTTCTAATATCTGGCCCTGTTGCTAGTTCAATTAGAGGTATTCCTAATCTATCTAAATTGTAATATATTTTTCCCTGTTCTTTTTTCATTGGGCGTGCGGCATCTTCTTCAAGTAGTATTGTTTGTACGCTTATTTTTTTTCCATTTTTGAGTTCAATTCCGCCTCCAAGTGAAATTAATGCAGTTCTTTGGAATGCGCTTGTGTTGCTTCCATCAATTACCATTTTTCGCATTGGGATTATTTTTCCAACTATTCCCGAGTTGCACATTAGTGCGACTTCGAGTGTGGTGCGTAGGGCTTCTTCGTCCATTGGTTGCGGCGGCTCTTCATCGCATTCAACTAAGGATATGTTTTTTTTATTTCCTGAATAGTAAAAAGTTTCGTTTCGCTTGAATGCATCTAGTGCGGTTTTGTCGTACTCTCCTAGTTCGCTTGCTACTGGGCGTAGTTTTCGCTCTATTGTAAAATTAATTTCGTCTGTGAGTGTGCTTGGTGTTCGAATGAATAATTTTCCAGTATCAAGTTGTTGGTGCACCTCAAGTCCGCACTTTAATCCAAGTTTTGCATAATCTGGTTTGTATTGCATGATTAGAATGAGTACGAAAAGAATTAAAAATTAGTTAAATTTGTTGACTTGGGGCAAATAATGGGCCTTATTTTTTCTTTTAGGCAGTCAGATTTAAATAGTTCGAGTTAATTATTTATTCATGTACGAACTTGGAAAACTTAATCGCGAAAAAAGGCGGCTAGCTGATGCGCGGGCAAAAATTCGTCGCGGGCGTGCAGCTAATGTTGTTAAAGCAAGAATGAAGAAAGTTGTGCGAGAGGTTAGGCGTAGAGCCCAGAATGTAGCGGAGACTAAATTTTTGGAGGGTTCAAAATTACAAGCCGCAAGAACGTGGGTAAATAAATCTGTGCCGATTATGGTTCCTGTTCGAAGTATTGCTTATAAGAATGCGAATGTCTCTTTAATGGCTGTCCCTGTTCGTAAAAACCCTCCGCGGTATCGGAGTGCGCATAAAAGCAATTTTCAATATTCTTCAAAGGGGCAGGTGCGGGTTAGGGCTCAATCTGTAAAGCAAAATGTAAGGATTAGTGGTTCGCGTTTGATTAATAAAATAATTTCTTCGCACACACTTTTACAAAAAAATGCTTTGGTCACTAGGGAAGTTTTGGCGGAGTTGGGATTTAATGTTACTCGGAAAATGGATTTGACCCCGATTATTTTGGAACATTTGAAGAAAAAATATCCAAGTTTGGTAAATGATTTTAAGCATGGAAATAAAATTAAGAAGACGCGTTTGCTTGGGCCATTGAAATTAGAATGGAAAAATATTTGGCGTGATTTTAATAGAGCCCAGAATAAAATATCTTATTTGGAAAAAAAAATTGCTGAAGTGCAGGGCTTTGTTAAATATAAATCAACTGTAATGAATTCTGCTTTAAGTAAGTCTGAAATAGATTTTCATTATTACGATAAAGAGGAAGAGTTTTTCGCTAATGACCCTACTGTTCAAGAAATGCTTCGAAAAAAAACGGTTTTGGAAAATAAGTATGGCGAGGGTGTAATTAATGAGCGCAATGCTTATAATTTGCTTCCTAAAGAATTAACTTTAGCAAGAGCATCAATATTAAAATTTAGTAATAGGCTTAAGGGGTTCGAAGAGGGATTGAAAGCTGTTCGTCTTGATAGGGACCTTAAGGGCGCTGAATTAAGAAAATTATTGCGCTTACCAGTTCTTTATATTGCAAATAAAAAAAGTGCATCAAATTGATGGATGCATTTTTTTGATGCATCATTTTTTTAAGTTAAATATATTTTCTAGCAGTATCCGTACATTCCGCAAACCATTGTGTTTCCTACTGATACGCCCCATCCGTTTCCGTATACGCTAACATTTGCGTATGATGCTGGGTAGTATGATGTTGCGTAGTATGTTGGGTAGTAATTTATTGGCGCGTAGTATGTTGGGTAGTAGTAGCTGTTTGTTGTTGGGTAAACGTATGAGTTTGATGTTACATAGTATGATGGGTATGAGTATCCTGAGTACGCGTATGAATTTGCAACGTATGGTGTTGAATAGTATGTTGAGGGGTAGTAGTTGCTTGTGTAGTAGTATCTGTTGTATCCTTGGTAAGCAAATGCTGTGCTTGATACGAGTAGTATCATTAATAGAATTCCAATTATCCAAATTCCTTTCATTTCTGCTCACCTCAAAATTGCTTGTTATAGATATTGCCCCTAAGGGTATATATAAACCTTTGGTTAACGTGAACAAGTTAATAAGTTCTTTTATTTGGTTAATTTGGGCTAGTAAATTACTCGAAAGTAAAAGTATCAATTCTTGTAAATTGCGTAATTTCTCCTCGTAAATTTTTTGCCAATAGTTTCCTCGCATCTTCGGGCGAATAATTTCCAAGCAGCCAAGATAGTTTTAATAGTGCAGTTTCAGCGAGCATATCTTCGCAATAAATTGCTCCCGAACTAGCAACCTTTCTTAGGTTTGAATAAACGTATGGGTGAACCCTTCCGTTAATGCATTGTGATGTAATTGCAACAATTATTCCAAAATCTATTAGTTCCTTTATTTTTTTTACAAAAGAATCGTTTTCTCTTATTGGGGTGTGGCCTAGTCCAGTTCCTTCAATTACGAGTCCTTTGTATTTTTCGTTTTTGTAAAACTCAAGTTCTTTTTCGCTTACAAGCGGGTGCATTTTTAACAATCCTACTTTTTCCTCAAATTTATTTAATAAATTAAATTTGCCGCGAGTAATTTCAAATTGGTTTTTGTCTCTTATCCAATTGATTTCTTTTGTTCGGTAATCAACAAGTGCTATTGGAGTGTCGTTTATTGTTTTAAACGCGTCTCTTCTGGATGTGTGCATTTTTCTTACTTTTGTGGGTGGCATTATTGCGCAAGTATCATCATTGCTTGAATTGTGCATGCATACAGCTACTCCCTTAAATTCTGTTTTTGTAATAAATGTCGCTGCGCTAATTAAATTCATTGCAGCATCACTCGAGCCTCTGTCTGTGCTTCTTTGTGCTCCAACAATTAATACGGGTATTGGGCAATTTTCAAGTTCAAAAGAAAGCGCTGCTGCGCTATATCCAAGCATATCTGTTCCGTGGCCAATAATTATTCCTTTAATCCCTTTCTTTATTTGCTCTGCAACAGCAGTTGATATTTTTTGGAAATCTTTAGTGCCCATATCTTCAGACATCATGTTGGAAACAAATACTGATTCAATATTTGCGATTTTTGTAAGTTCTGGGAACATTGTTACTAAATCAGAAATTTCAAATGACGCGTATGTCCCGCCAGTTGTGTAATTGACTCTTGAAGCAATAGTTCCGCCCGTGTGTAAAACAGATATCGTTGGTAATGCTGGATTTTTTTTTATTTCAATTGTTTTTGCTTTTCCCACACCTTTTGCTTCGCCTAGTAACTTTATTTCTTTAATTTCTGTGATATTAAATCCTGCATTGTATCCGCTTTCAAGTTTAAGCATTAGCATTTCATCGTTTGTTGGGATAAGTGTTCCTTTTACTTTTTCTTTGTTGTAAGAAAACTCAATTAAGGTTCCTTCTTTTAGTGAGTGTTTTTTGTAAAATTCGGCTAGTTCTTTAGTTTCTTTGTCCAAATATTTCTCGTTTGCAGTAGAAGTTATTTTCTGCTCGGAAGTGACTTTGCCTTTTTGATTTGTTGCCATAGTAATTACATTAGTTGCTTAGGTTTTAATTCTTTCTTTTTGGAGTATTCACTTTTTCCAGTCAGCAAAGGCTTTTATATTTCTGGGCGCATAAATACATTAATTTGAACGCTATGGAGGCGACTTTAATGGACTTTAAAAATAAAGCTCTTTTTGTTGGGCTTTTACTTTGTGCTGCTTTTGTATTATTTGGCTGTACTTCAATGAGTCCTGTTTGTGGAGATAGTTTGTGCTCTGCTGGGGAAGAAAATTCTTGCCCAACTGATTGTGCAAATACAATAAACGGGAATGTAGTAGTATATGTTTCAGGTGCTTATGATTCAGAGGGAGATTTATCACTTGAATATTACAACAATAGTTATGTAAATTATAATTTCAGTAATATGGTATCATCTACTTTGGGGAATAATTGGTCTGGCACGACTGGAAATAATTTAAGTATTTCTTTAAATCAGAGTCAGGCAATAGTTAAACCAGTGCCAAAGTACGGCGACAGGCAAGTCGTAATTTCAAACCCAAAGAATGGTGATTATTACTTCACTGTGCGTTCTGATGATTACGCATATTTTGGTTCTTCAGAAAAAATAACTATTAGTGAGGACAAAAATTATTATGTTCAGCTTGAGTTAAAACCATCTCAGCCTGTAGTAAGGGTTAGAGCGGTTGATAGTGTAGATAATTTGAACTTAAGCGGTCAAGGAAAAATCGAGATTCACTTAATTAAGTACGTTTACACTAATGGTGAAACAAATAAAGAAGACACTATGGTAAATTCAATAGATTTTATTGACGGTCAGGAAATGAATGGTTTGTTCTATTTGTGGCAGCCAGAAAATGTTCCTGGAGTTCAGTCGTTCTTTGTAGCAACTGTAACAAAAGATGGTTACTCTGGCGGAGAACAAACTCTGTGGATTAATAACAAATACAATGAAGTTTCTGTTCCTTTGAACGTAGCTTCGGCACAAACAGGATCACTTCAAATAACAATTGTTCCTGGAACTGGGACAACTTATGCGGATTTGAATAGGCTGGTTGGGAAAGTATTAACAATTTCAAATGTGCTGCCAAATCAATCGGCAGTTATTCCTAGTGACTCAAATGTGCCGCCAAATCAATCGGCTGTTATTCCTAGTGATTTAGTAGTGACTTTCCATGGCGTGCCTTATGGAAGTTATTATGTTTCAGGCCAAACAAATTCGGCTGAATCGAATGAAGTTAGTAAGCTAGCCCCAGTTGGTATTGCGTGGTGGGGATTGTTAGGTTCAGAAGCGCAAAATGAAAATGTTCCTGCTTATTTAGGCGCATTGGTTAAGTTAAGTGCTTTGGATTCATCAGGTAATGTTTTGGATTCTAACAAAGTGGTGATTAGCTCTCTTTGTTCTAAATATCCTGCAGGTCTAGAATCGTGTTCGGATTTAAATATGTCTTGGGAAAGATATTTTGGATCAAATCCGTTTTATTTGCCTCACGAAATATTTAATGAAAACGATTTGAATTATTCAATGAACACCCAGTTTTGGATGATTGCAAATTACGGGAGTGAAAAAGTAACCTCTCCTAAGTGGGCATATGGCCAAGGTTTTAACAGTTGGGCAATAACTTTCCCAAGCGATACTAACCTATCGTTTTGCCCTGCGCCAATTTCGAGGAATGTAGTTTATTCTCCTCCTTTTTCCTGTATAGTTACGGGAAATTTGGGCACTAGCATTTTGCGTATGGTGACTGTTGATAGTAATGCGCAGCTTTCAGTAAGGAATCCTGAAACCGGAATGAGTTTAAAAGTTTATAGAAATAGTCGTTCCTACGTTTCTTATGACTTTAATTTAGTTTGGAACAAACCTCTTCCAATGATTGGCATGGGCGAAGGTTTTATAGTTCAAAAACCAGGTGCTCAGCAAGTAATTATATCTCTAACTCCATAAAAAATACTTTTTTCTTTCCGCCCACTTATTGGGCGGGAAAACATTTTTTTATATTTTTCAAGGATAATATTTTTCAAAGATTAATAATTTTCAAGGATAATATTTTTCAAAGTTTTTTAATTTTCAAAAGTCCATATTTTTCAAAGACTTCCAATATTTCTAATTCCAAAATATTTCTAATTTTCAATTATTTCAATTTTAAAATTGTCACCAAAATCAAAATTAAGTATTGTGTGCGGGTAAAGTGGCGCGTTTAGGCAGTTTTATATAGTTCTTTTTCTTTTTGTTAGTGTTTAGTCTTGTGTGATAGTATGGCTGTTATTTCTGTAAAGAATGTTGACAAGTTTTATGGCAATAAGCAGGTGCTTAAAGGCGTTTCTTTTGATATAGAGGCGGGTGAGATTTTTGGTCTTCTTGGTAGTAATGGTGCGGGTAAGAGTACTTTAACTAAAATAATTCTTGGTCTTGAAAAGGCTAGTAGTGGGGGGGTGTATATGTTTGGCTCTGCAAAAGTTGCTGGCCAAAAGTCAAAGTTTTCTCTCGTTCCTCAGGATGATTCTTTTTTCAAAGATTTTTCTGTTAAAAAAAATATGCTTTTTTTTGCGAGTGTTTATGGCGTGGGGGGGGCTTTAAGGGAAAAGAGGGTTGAGTTTTTGCTTTCTTGGTTGGGGTTGTCAAATTTTTCTAATTTGCGAGCTGATTTTTT
>JBAXCL010000042.1:0-8307 GCA_037141515.1 archaeon | reverse complement strand
GAAAGCGGACATAAGTTCGACATACAAATTAGGACATAAGTCCCCCTACGCTACAGTTAAGAAAGCAAATTGATGCAATTGACAGGGAAATATTGCGTAGTTTATCAAAGCGCATGGCTTTAATCAAAAGTGTTGCGAAGTATAAGGTAAAGAATGGCTTGAAAGTAAGAGATACTAAAAGGGAAATTAATGTAATTAAAGTTATGGTTTTGTTTGGAAATAAATTGGGTTTAAGGAGTAGTTTTGTTAAAATAATTGGTAAAGAATTATTGTCAGAATCTAAGCGAGTTCAAAAGAGAATTAAAGAAAAATAAGGAACCGTCAAGTTCCTCATTTTTTCAATTAATTTATTGTTATTCATAATTTAATTTTTATAAATTAATTATTTTGTTTATTATTTTTTAGTTACTTTTGTTTCTTTCATAATCAATTTCGCCATTATGAATACGACGAATGCTATTATTACGAAGTTTATTACGTCGCCTATGAATGCGCCTATTCCGAAGTTAATTGAGCCTATTATTAGCACGAATGTTTTCCATGCTCCGCCCGGAATTAGTGCTCCAATTATTGGCATTATTATATTGTCGACGAGTGATTTGATTAGTGTTGTTGCTGCGACACCTATTATGAATGCGATTGCGAGTGCGACAACTTTGTATTCTTGGAGAAATTCCAAAAATTCTTTAATGAGTGACTGTTTTTTTGTTTCAACCATGGTTAAACCTCTAAGACAGTTATTGCGTTTGTTTTAAATGGGTTTCTTGGCTTCTTTTCAGTATGCCAAAAAAGCTTCCTATAGTAATTCCTTTCAATGAGATGCGTGTTTTTTTAAAAAAGAAGGGGAAGCGAAAGCTTGCGACTGCTGTTGCTGGGGAAATTATTTTTCAAAGTAAATCCGCAGCGCCTGTTATTCAAAGAAAATCAATTCACACTAAAGAGAATGTGGATTGGATTATGGTTTTGGGCAAGGTAAGAAATGGGAAGAGGAGTTTGCGTGGTGGATTTGGTTTAATTTGGTGGGGTGTAGTAAAATTTAATGGGCTTCCAAAACCAAAGCTTGCTGTAATTAAGAGTTTTCGAAGGAGAGTTAGTGAATCTGATAATTATTTGCGCGAGTTAGTTAAGCGGTTAACTGTTTCAAGGGCGCCGCATCCAAAAATGGAGTTTTTCACTTTGCCTAATGCAAAGAATAATATTTTTAAGCGTTTTATTGTAATGGAACCTTTTTTAAAATTCAAAGGTGAATTAGTAAATACTAGGTTTTTACAAAAACAGAGTGATTTATTGGGGCGGCTTAATTTACATAATTCTTCTGATAGGGCTATTGCGAGGCAGGCTTTGGAATTAGCTTTTTCTATGGCAGAGAATGGTTTGTGTTTGGGGACTGGTTTCTCAAAAGATAAAAAGCCGCGTGCAGATATTTTTAATGCAATTAAACTAAAGGATGGGAGTCATAAATTGTATATTCTGGATCTTGATACTTTGGCACTTTCAAGTAAGCCTTTTGATTATAATTGGCGCATTTCATCAGATGTTATTTATTCAGTTCTTTGTTATGGGAAACCGCAGAATGCAAGTTTAGCAAAAGAACTTATTGCAGAGGTTGGGCAAAGTCCTGAAGAGTTCAATTATAGGTAAATTGGGGTTTGTTGCTGTTTTGTTAGCGTCATGCTTTTCTTTTTAAATCCTTTTTTGTGTTTTTTATTTATTATTTGAGTGGTTTTTAATGATTCGAACTCATACTTGTGGGGAACTTAAAGCTTCTATGATTGGCAAGAGTGTTGTTCTACAGGGGTGGGCTGATACTGTTCGTGATCACGGGCCTTTGACTTTTATTGATTTGCGTGACAGGTATGGTTCTACTCAGGTTGTGATTGGTGATAAGCGTGCGCCTGAGATTGACGCAGTTGCTAAAACTATTAGAAAGGAATTTGTTTTGCAAGTTGAGGGTATTGTTAGAGTTCGTCCTGCCGGGACTGAAAAGAAGAATCTTCAAACTGGGGAGATTGAAGTTGAAACACAAAAAATTTCAATTATTACAAAAGCTGCGCCTATTCCTATTGATTTGTCAAAGCGTACGGAAACTAATGAAGATTTGATGTTGAAGTATCGTTACCTTGCGCTTAGAAGTCCAGCTTTACAAAGAAGTATAATTTTTAGGCATAAGTTAGTAAAGTTGGTAAGAGATTATTTTGATGAGAATCATTTCCTTGAAATCGAAACTCCTATTTTAGCAAAGAGTACTCCTGAGGGGGCTAGAGATTATTTGGTTCCTAGTAGAGTTAATCCTGGGAAATTTTATGCGCTTCCGCAGAGTCCACAGCTCTTCAAACAATTATTAATGATTGGCGGGTTTGACAGGTATTTCCAAATCGCGAGATGTTTTAGAGATGAAGATTTGCGTGCTGATAGGCAGCCTGAGTTTACTCAAATTGATGTAGAAATGAGTTTTGTTGATGAAGAAGATGTAATGACTGTGAATGAGCGTCTAATTCAGAGAGTGTTTAAAGAAATGGCTGGGATTGAAGTTAACTTGCCGCTTCAAAGAATGCAGTATGATGAAGCAATTGCAAGATTTGGTGTTGACAAGCCGGATGTTCGTTTTGGTCTTGAGCTTGTTGATGTGACTGATATTCTTTCTAAGGGCGAATTTAATGCTTTCAAAACTGTTGCGGAGAATTCTGGATTAATTAAAGCGATTAATGTTGATGGTGCTGCGAATTTTTCAAGAAAGGATTTGAATGATTTAGAGAATTTTGTTAAAATATATCGTGCTCATGGATTAGCTTACTTGAAATTTCAAAATGGGAAGTTTGATGGCACAATTGCCAAGTTCTTTAGCCCCGAATTGTTGGACAAATTAAAAGAGCGTATGAAAGTAAAAGAAAATGATTTGATAGTTATTGTTGGCGATAAGACTAAAGTTGTAAATGATTCGCTTGGTAACTTGCGTAATTACTTGGCAAAAAAACTCAATCTAATAAAACCAAATACTTACGCTATGCTTTGGATTAAAGACTTCCCTATGTTTGAGTGGGATGAGACTGAAGGAAAAATAACTTTTGTTCATCATCCTTTTACTTCGCCCAGAAAAGAGCATTTAGAGTTTATGGAAAAAGAGCCGCTCAAAGTAAAGGCGCTAGCTTATGATTTGGTATTAAATGGAACTGAGCTTGGCGGAGGTAGTGTAAGAATTCACAATCCTGAAGTTCAGGCGCGAGTGTTTAAGATGATTGGATTAACTGATGAAGAAGCAAATACTAAATTTGGATTTTTTTTAGAGGCATTCAAATATGGTGCTCCTCCACACGGCGGTTTAGCATTTGGTTTGGATAGGATGGTTATGCTTTTGTGCGGGAGTGATTCAATAAGAGATGTTATTGCCTTCCCAAAAAATAAAGCTGCTGCTTCGTTGATGGATGATTCTCCTAGCGGAGTAAGCATAAAGCAACTAAAAGAATTGCACATCGAACTTAATATTCCTAAAGAAGAAGAGAAGAAGTAAATTAAAAGTCTTTCACTTTTTAATGAAAAAGTTCTTTTATTTTAGTAATGAAAATTAATTTTGGTCAAATTTTAATCTAATATTGACCTGCCTGGATCTATTGAACATGGGTTTCAACTATTCCGTTTTTGCTATGTTTCCAAAGTGTTTCCAAAAGTAATAGTGCTTGTTTTTTTCTTAGTATGCTTACTCTGGAATGGCCCCCGTTGATAGGAAAACCACTGGGTTTAGTCATAAGTAAACGATATTCTTTTCAAATTTAAACATATTGCGTCAAACAGGTAAAGTTGGCTATTTTTTGTAAACATTATTCCCTTATCCAAACCCTTAAAAACACTTGTAGGATTCATTCAATAAATGAGAAATTGGTGATGTTTGTGCCTAAAAATATTGATTCAATTGTAATTAAAGAGCCTTTAAAAAAGAAGTTTTTGACTCTCGAATTTGACGAAGGCGATGATGTTATTTCGTGTATTAAGCAGGGAATGGAGCAAAATGGGGTTAAAGAGTGCGATGTTGTTGATGTTGACGGGACGTTAACCACCGCTACTGTAAATATGATGGAAGGCCCAAAGTTTAAGAAAGTTAGTTTTGCTAATACAAAAATAATGCGTTCTAGCGGTCACTTTAAATTCGGTGGCGGGGATTTGTGGGGTGCACTTCACGTTTTTACTGAGGGGCGAAAGCCAATTTCAGGAACAATAGTTTCTGCAACAGCAAGTCAGGGATTTAAATTAAAACTAACCTTTTTACCTTAATTAGATTGATTTAATTAAATCAAAACTTGTTGCTTAAAATGATTTCATTATTTTAAAGTTTTGGAAATATTAATTTTGCGAGTCTTAATTATTTATGCGCGGCTTGTTCTTTTTTAATGAGTTGTTGGTATTGATTAAGCGCAGGTTTATTATCCATAATTTTGAATAAGGAGTCAATTGTATTGAGCCCGCCATTTTTGCTTCAAAAGCATCTATTTCAGCGATAACTTTTTGTAATTCAATCACTGCGCGTTTTGCTTGTGCGAAAGTTCGAAATTGGCTTCTTGCGATTGCCAATTGTTTTGTAGCACCCTATTTTTTCTGAGCGCCCCTAATTCGGTAGAATTTATTCGGGGTGAGCTTAAATCTAGTTTCGTAGTCTTTAAAGTGTATTTTTCCAAGCGACCTTCTGGATTTAATTAATTGTTTTTTTGATTGTTGGAGGTTTTTGCTATAATTATTCACCTAGTTTTGTTGTAACCTAATTTTCAACAGTTCCTATTTTATTACTCTTATTTCGAAATGCGAATTTTAACTTTTTTTGGACCATAAATTATTTTACTTACTGGAATTGCTACTCTAAACATTTTTGCATAATTTATCGCAAGCCTCTTTTTATTCTAAATTCAATCGCGTTCTTCGTTTTTGCCGCCTTGTTTTTGGCAATTTCTGATACTTTGCGTATGTCTTCTATTGCAGTAATTTCTGCTTTTTCAACATCGTTAACAAATCCTCTTTCAAATTTTCCGATTTTGTTTGCTGCTTGTTTTTCAAAGGAACTAATTTTTTGTCCAGTGGTTCCAACAACAACGCCCAGGTTACCTTGTAAGAATTTTGTTATGGGCACAAAAGTTAGTGCGCGCATAATTAATGCGTCTTCAGCAATATACTTTGTCCTTCGCACATCTTTTACTTTCCATATTGTCAATAAGAATGAAAGCATGCGCAATATCATTGATAATATGCATATAACAAAGAACGGTGTTGTAAGAAAGCTTATTGCTATTGGGAGCATTTGTAAGAATCCGCTAAGCATTGCGCCTGCGAATGCAGCCGTACCAAATAGTATTGCTTGTAGTGCAGCGTATTTTATCATTTGTGCGGGTTTGAATGATTCGTAAACAAAGTTTGCAAGCGCTAGGTTGAAACTTGAGTAAATTACGCCGTCAATAAGTTCTACGCATATGAGCCAGAAAGGGTCTCGGACCAGAAATAATAAAAGTGGATAAAAGCACACTAGTAATCCAGTTGCTTTAAGCAATTTTATGCTTCCATACTTATCAATCACATGGCCCCAGTAAGGAAGACTAATCAGAGTTGTTAGAGTGCCTGCAGAAATAAGTACTGTGTAAAGTAGATAATTATTTTTTAATCCAAGTCCGTCAAGGAAGTAAAGTGAAACGTATGGCGCTACTAATGCAATAGAGAATGACATTAGTGTTCCAAAAAGAATAAAATGCCCAAAGTTTTTGTTTTTTAACTTAGAAATGTATCCGAATATATTTACATTTACTTTTGGAGGATTTTCTTCTTCAGGTTCTTCAATTTTTGTTATGAGGTAAGCTGAAATAAGTCTTCCAACAAATCCTGCAAGGAAAATTCCTATGAATGCATATAGCAGAGTATTTGCAATTGCTGAGTCAAGTAAATAACCGCATACAATAGTAGACAAAAATACTATGAATCCGATTATTGCGTTTCTCATTCCAAAGTACTCTCCAAGCAGTTCTCTTGGCGTTAAACTCCTCATCCAACTCTGCCAAAACGGCATTCCAAGTGAACCAATTACAGTTCCTGCAGTAGCTATTGCTATGAGCCAAGTTACTTGGTTAGACTGAAAAATAAACGGCAGAGCTGCTATTGCAAGCCAGCTTAACGCTTGGACAAAAACTGAAAAGAAAACTATTTGCTTTTTCTTCTTATAAAATTCAAGTATGCGTATTGAACCGAGTTGGAACCATGCTGCTAAAAATGCAGGAAGCGCCGTTAAAAATCCTATTTGTATTGTGTTTGCGCCAAGTAAAACTGCGAATGGAACCAAAAAAGCCATTGCGCCCCCAGTCATTATTGCTGCAAAGCTCCCCTCAAGGATGGACCGCCTTAATGGCGCAGGGTATTTGTCTAAAAATGAAAACACTTTAATTCACCAAATCAATACCAATAAGCGATAAAGTTGTTTTTAAGGTTTCCCGCGCACTTAACTAAAATTAATTCATTAACTACTTGCAAATTTTGGCCAGAAAGCACTCTTTTTAATACTTCACAAACCAATTTTTTTAATTAAGTCTTTTAGAAGACACTAACGACCAAGCAAAGCTTTGGCTTTACGAGCCACAAAAAGCACACGCTTTTTTTATGGCAATAGTCTTCTACAATTGTTGAAGTAATTAATTTGATTTCCTTCAGCTGAGGTGGCAGAGCGGTTAAATGCGGCAGATTGCTAATCTGTTTCCCGAAAGGGAGCGCGAGTTCAAATCTCGTCCTCAGCGTAAAAATGTTAATTAATTGTGCTAATTATGTGTTTTAGAGTGATACAATTATTGTATCACTTATTTGTTAAAGTGATACACTTTTGGTATCACTTTAGAAAGGTTTATATTGGGGTGGTTGGTAATTATAGGTATGGACAGAAACACATTATATTCGGTTCTTTATAGGCAGCAAGAGTCATTTTTTGAACCTAAAAACTTGGTGTCAAGAGATGCAGTTTCGAAGGTATTGGCTCTTTTAAAACTAAAACTGCCTGTTGTTATAACAGGGATTAGAAGATGTGGGAAATCATCATTAATGGTTCTTGTGAGAGATGAATTAAAACTTTACAAAAAGAACTGTATTTTTGTTGATTTTAGTGATGAGAGATTAATTGATTTTGATCACAATGATTTTGAGAAAATAGAGTCTTATTTGGTAGAAAATAATTATGCTAAAGAAGTTTTTTTCTTTATTGATGAGGTGCAAGAGGTAATGCACTGGGAAAAGTGGGTAAACCGATTAAAAGAAAAACATCAAATACTTATTACTGGTTCAAACTCAAAGCTATTGAGTAAAGAAATTGCAAGCACGTTGACTGGAAGGAGTACAAGTTTGAATTTGCAGCCTTTTGGATTTAAAGAATTCTTGTTTGCGAAAAATACAAATCTGGACAATTATTTGCTTGATTCGAAAAAACAAGCTCTAATAAGAAGATTATTTGTTGAGTACTCTAAAAATGGGGGATTCCCTAAAATGATTTTATCCAATGATGAGACTATATTGAGGGAGCTTTATGAAAATATTTTATACCGTGATGTAGTTGCTCGTTTAGGTAAGACTCTTGAAAGGCCTGTAAAAGAATTGTCAGCCAACTTTTTAGCAAATCCCTCAAGCGCTGTTAGTTCAAGAAGAGCATCAGAACTCACTGGTGTGAAAAATCTTCTAACCATAAAAAAGGTGCTTAGTGAGTTTGAAAACTCTTTTTTGTACATTTTTATATCCAAATTTGACTATTCTATAAGAAAACAAATTCAAAACCCTAGAAAAGTATACTGTTCAGATAATGGATTCTTAACAAGACTCGGATTTGCATTCAGTGATAATGAAGGAAAATTATTGGAAAACATCGTGGCAATTGAACTCAAAAGAAGATTAAAAGAAACTTACTATTTTAGTGATTCAAAAGAATGTGATTTTGTTATAAGAGAGGGGAATAAAATAGTTGCAGCGATACAAGTAACAACCAAATTATCTGGTGAAAATGAAGAAAGAGAACTATTGGGGTTACTTGGGGCGATGAGTGCATTTAATCTAAATGAAGGCTTGATATTGACTAATGATCAGGAAGAAGAAAGACAGATAGAAAACAAAAAAATAATATTGTTTCCAGTGTGGAAATGGCTTCTTGAGAAACAATAATATTAACCCTGTTTAATCAAGTTGCTTTGCTAGGTTTCTTATAGTCGCTCAAATAGTCATTCTTCCCTCGAAGCTGTCTTACAGGTTATTTTAATCTTAACTTTGCCACTTTTTGAGTTTGCCTTCGGCTGAAGACGTGCTCTAACTTGA
>JBAXCL010000041.1:0-8499 GCA_037141515.1 archaeon | reverse complement strand
CAAAAAGGTGTGCAAAATACTTGTGCAAAAGTTATCCACAGCAGTGGGGACTTTTGCACAGTTTTTGCACGCTTTTTGCATAAGCGAAAGTTAGGACATTTTGGGGGCTTTTAAAGTTAGCCCCCAAAATGTACTGACTTGAGCGGACACATAAAGATTTTTTTAGTGGTAATAAAATTTTTTTTGTGGGCGCTTTAGCGAACATAAAAAAATTTTTTGCCAGTAAAAAAATAATTAAAATAAACAGCTCGGCTGGCGTGCCCCCATTTTTTGTCTTGACAACCACAAATTTTTGTTTTATTAAAAATCGCCCGCCAAAATTTTGATAGGCGGGCGATAAAACTATGGCATTTAAATCTTTGCTTTTTTTGCAGGCGCGCTGGAAGCGTGCGATCTGCAAAAAAACAGCTTTTCCCTCTGTTTTGACTTTTTTTGAAGCATTTAAAAGCCCTGTGTGCTTCGATTTTTTGCAGAGTTGATGTTCTGCCCATGTTTTTTGTTCTGTTTGTTTTCGAGTGCCTAAAACCATCTTGTTGGTGCCAACAAAATGGTTCGCTCGAGCGTTTTTTTCTCGTTTAAAAAAACTTTAAAACACAAGTTCGTCTAATTAGGCTAAACTTTGCCTTGAGCGATTTGCAAGTGTTGATTGTTCTTTTGTTTATTGTTTTTAAATTGTTTGTTTTTTGAGTTTTGAGATTTTAGCTGATTTTTGAGATTTGAGTTTTGAGAGTTTTTTCAGAGTTTTGTTTTAAAGTTTTTTTTAGTTTTTTTAAAATTTTGCTCGATTTCTCCGGTGTTTCTTTTTGTGATTTGAGTATTATTCTATCGGGCGCCTGCGGGCGCCCTTGCCCGCCCTGCGGGGCGGTTTCCGTGCCCGCACACGGCGCGAAGCGGGTCGCAGGCACCCATGCGGGCTACGCCCACTCGCTTGTTCGGGTTCGGCGGGGGGGGATTAATTCGTGCAAAAAAAATATACTGAAAAAAAGAGCACTTTTTTTTATATTTTTTTTGCGTTATAATAAATTAATGACTCAAACATCTTACATTTTAATTTCTGACGCTGACGCTGAATTAATGTCAAAATCTTTGCAATCTGGCGACAGGTTCACCTTTGGAAAAATAAATAAAAAAACCGCTTTGTTATCTCGTAAGAGAAAAGCTGGGCTGTCTGCTCGTTCGATGTTGCCGACTGTTGCCGAAGCTTGGAATGGTTTTAGTTCTGCTCAAAAACTCGCGTGGACAAATGCTGGTGCTCAATGTGGTTTGAATGGTTATCGATTATTTACAAAAGATAAATGTGCGCGAATTATCAATGACATCGCTGGAAATGCTACGCCCTCGCTAAAACATCAGGCATGGGTCGGCAACATTAAAATTCAAAGCCCAGCAACCGAAATAAAAATAGTTCAGTTTCACCCGCGTTCGTATTGGGTTAGTCAAGCTGTTCCAAAACACAAAGGAATGCGACAACCTGTTCTTGTAACGGAAAATTTTCAGTTGCCTTTAACAATTAGTTTAAATTATTCCAGCAATTTGACTGCTGTCGGTCCGAATGCTTATGCTCGACTTTACGCGAAAATTTGGTATAAATATCAAGCTGTTGATTTGGATAGTTATATTCAAATTGATTTAGATTTTGTTAGTGATTGGAAATTTGCAACTTTAACTTCGGGTGCTCTTGCAACAATAATTGTCGGTTATGATTTGTTTTTTGAGCTTCACGATTTGCAAGGTGATTTATATTTTGATAATATTAAGTCAACACATTCCGCGCAAAATTGGGCTCGTGATACAAATTGCGACGACATCAATCAAGGATTTACTAAAGCATTTTATCAAATTCCAAAACATTGGGTTGCACTAACTTTGCCAGTAGGTGCAGAGTACGGCTCAATATATAAAGACTTTTAACTATTTTAAAATTATGCCAATCGAAAACTGGGGTTTATTACCAAAATCACAAGTTGATTCTGAAACAATAGAGGAAGCTATTGCGCGCTTAATAACCGCTCATAATGATGACGAAACAGCACATCTCGACGTCGGGCAATCTTTGCAAAGTCATGCAAGTTCTGAAATCATTGACCATTTGGCTGACAGTGTGCTCAATGATAAATTACAACTTCAATCGCGGGCTTATACCGCTATTGTTTCTAAAACTGGCACCGATTTTTCTGATATTCAAGAAGCCATTGATTATGTTTTTGACCAAGGCGGTGGAAATGTTTTAATTGCTGTTGGTACATATATTCTTTCAGAAAATTTATGTTTGCGAACAGGTGTTTCTCTTGAGGGTTTTGCTGACGACCTTTCAATAATCAACTGCAATGGTTTTCAAATAATTACTTCTGCTTACGACGAGGAAGGCAATCCATATTGGGACGACGACGCTTCAAATATTGATGTTCGCTATATTGGAATTAAAAATGGAGCTTCTAATATGGTTCTCGGCTATGGTAGTTTAAACTTTTATAAATGTAGATTTTATGACGGATCAGGTTCATTAGTTTTAGATTACGGCGGGGGCAATGTTTTTGATTCTTGTATTTTCTCTTTTACCTTAACTTTTTTCAACGCTCATGCTAGTAGTTCAATTTATGGGATTGGTGATGGTGAGGGGGTTTCTTCTAAAATAATAAATTGTAAATTTTATAATTGCCCCATTGCTATGTATTGTGGCGAAAGCAATGTTATTGTAAATAATCAAATTGACAGGTGCACGATTGGCATAAAACTTGGTTATCCCGGTTCAACTATAAATAGCAATGATATAAATAATGCGCTTGGTTATGGAATTTATGTTGACAATTCAACTCAAACTGTTGTTCAAGGCAATATGGTAAATGGCGACGAAAGGGCGGGCTATTATTCAAGCGGGCACGGAATATATTTAAATAACGGCGATTATGCTGTTGCAAATGGAAATCGTGTTAGTCATTTTCAATACGGAATTTATCTTGTTTCAACTTCCGTAGATTGTGTTATTGTTGGTAATTTGCTTATTGGTAATGTTAGTGGTGGTGTTTATGGCAATACTACAAACAACACAATCGCAAATAATCGCTAAAAAATTTATGCAAGCAATAATTGGTTCAGAATTTCCAAAAATAGTAATTCCATTAATTGAAAATGCAAAACACTCTATCAAAATTTGTGTGTTTGATTGGCGCTGGTATCCTGACAATCCTGCCAATCCAGTACAACTCTTTAACCAGAGTATTGTTCGCGCTGTTAGTCGTGGCGTTTCCGTTTCTGCTATTACTAACTTTCCTGACATTGTTTCAACTCTTGTTTCACTTGGGGTTAAGGCCAAAAAGCTTGTTTCAAAAAATCTCGTCCATGCTAAAATGATTATAATTGACGGACAAATTGTAATACTCGGCTCTCATAATTATACACAGCATGCTTTCGCTATGAACTATGAAATTTCAATGATGTCTGATAATATAGAGTTTGCAGATTCATTTATTAAATTTTACGCTTCACTATGGCAGTTGTAGACATCGCAAAACTTGGCATTGGATTTACTATTAGAAAAAAATTAAAGAAAAATCTTGATATTTTTCCCTTAGAACCAAATCTCGGAATTAATGGCCTGCCAAATTTGCCAGCTGGTGTTTATAAACTTTATCATTTTGGTGGCAAACCTGTGCAAGTGTGTTGCAGTCTTTATTCTCCAGTTAATCATAAGACCCCAAATCAATTAATTTGGCAAGCCGTCTATCGTGCTGGCGTTGTTGCTTATAAAGCATTGACAAGTGAGCAAAAAAATGTTTATCGTGTTCGTGCATACGGAAAGACCATGTCGGGGTATAATATTTTTATGAAAGAATATTTATTGAGCCACTAAAAAAAATAATATTTTTTGACTATTTTAAAAAAATAAATTTAAAACAAAATAAAAAAAATGAAAGTACAAGCACCTTTATGTTCGCTTGAAGCTCACGGAAGTGTGGGAACTTGTTTGACTTTTTCAAAACGAAAATCTGGTCAACAAGTTAGATTACAAAAAAAACAAGCTGATGTTATAACTACAAAACGCACAACACAGCGAGCCAAATTTTCGCTCGGGCTTGACTTATGGAACTCTTTGTCTGATAATGATAAAAACTATTGGAAATTATTAAGCAATGGTAATGATTTATATTTATAAACATGACTGAGAAAATGACGCCATTTTCGTTGTTTGTTCGACAGGCTTTGCTTAATCCTTTGGCTTCCCCATTTTTACCGCCTGTTGAATATGTGCTGAATGATTTTTCTTACGCAAACGGCACAAAAATTGGAACTCTTGATGTTGAAGTAATTCCTCTTGTTTGGAATACATATACTCAAACAATTTTTGACTGGAATGACGCTTTAATTCTTGCGCAATATATTGATGCAGACGGATACACTATCGACGAAACACCGCAAAATTATTGGCGAATGCCGACTGGTAGCGAATTAATTGAAGCATTGGTAAAAGCATTTTTGGAAACTGGACCCCCTTATAATGGTTTTTATGCAGATACTAGTTATTGTTCTTCTTCTGAAATTAGCGAATTTGAAGCATATTTTGGGCTTAATTTTACAGCAATGACTCTAATAATTCTCGGCTCTGATTTAAAAGAAGCCGAACACACGTTAAGATGTGTTAAAATTTAAAACTAATTTAAAATAAAAAAAACTATGGAAAAAACCTACACAAAAACAGGGTATAACTATACAAATTTAATGGGTAAAATTACAACAGTTTCTCGCGAAATGGTAGAAAAATCAATTATAGACCAAAATAAATTACTTTTAAATATTCAAAAAAATATAGAAAACTTAAACGCAGACTTGGTTGCAATAGACAATTCTTTATAAACTTTTATTGTCTAACAAAAGGTCGAAATAAATTTAATAAAATTAAAATCTTAAAATAATACAATGGCAAAAGTAACTGGACCTTTATTTTCTATGAGTGCGTCGGGACAGCTTGGAAAAGCAATCGTGCATTTTGGCTGGAAAGGACTTAATGTCGTAAGACAATACGTCATTCCTTCAAATCCACAGTCCGCAACTCAAGGAAGCAACAGAATATTTTTAGGCGGAACTGGACGTGCAGTCGGAACTGTCGCAAAAGATTCTGCGTTTGCTCAGAAATTAGTCGATTTAAATTTAGTTGTTGCCCCGAATACAAAGCAAAGCATGTTGGTTGCTTATATTCTAAACCACTATCTAACCGACTTAACATCTTACGTTGCACAATTAGCTTTGTTAACTGCTCATACAGCTTACACTTCTTTTGGTGCCGCCGCCGATTTGTTAGGAATTACTGAGTTTGACCTTGATTATGCTACTGCCTCAGCTTACAATAAAGCATTGGGTGTGTACTTGATTGCAAAATCAGCACAAGCGCTTGGCTTCACAGCTTCGCCTTACTCAATAAATATTACAGCTTGGACATCAACGCAAATCAACTCAATGATTTCTTCCTTTACCGCTTAAGTTTCTGTGATCTTAAGATAAAAAACTGGCAATAGCCAGTTTTTTATTTATTTTAAATATGGTATAATTAGGTATGATTAAATATATTCACGGCCTCTGCCGTTCATGTTTCAAAGTGTATAAAAATTTTGCAAAAATAGAAATTAAAAGCAAAGCAGAAAATATGAGAATGTTTGTCTGCCCCCATTGTGTTATAAAAAATATAAATAAAGATAAATTATGCAAAACACAAAATCTGTTGCCCTTGTAATGATTGTAAAAAACGAGGAACTCGGGCTTGAAAATGCTATAAAATCAGCCCAGCCTTTTGTTGACGAAATAGTAATTGCTGTGGATAACTCAAGCCAAGATAAAACGCTTGAAATTGCTAAAAAATACGCGACCACCTTAAAGGTTTTTGACTGGAATGATAATTTTGCAGAAGCTCGGAATTTCGCGCAAGCTGGTGTAAAATCCGATTGGCTATTATTTTTAGATGGGCATGAAATTATTGAAAAATGTGAAAAGCTACAAGATTTTTTAAATATGGATTGCGACGCTTTAATTTGTACTGTTGAAATGGAAAACAAAATGCGGTTTCGTAATCCGCGTATTTATAAAAATGGTTTAACTTTCGACGGAGCTGTGCATGAATGCCAAAATCCAAAACATCCGATTGTATATCCACATTTTTTAGTAAAACATAATCGTGAAAAAGGTCAGTCCACTGGTGCTATTGAGCTCCGCGACAAACAAAGGGACGAGCAAACCCCGCGAATATTTGGCGAACGTCTTAAAAAAAACAAGCGTGATTTACGCGCCTTGTTCCATTTGGCCGCTTTTTATCAGGCAAAATTTGACTTTAAAAAAGCTCTTAAATTTCAAAAGCAATATTTAAAATATTCAACACTTCCCGATGAACGCTGGTTTGTTTATTTTAATCGCGCGCAATGTTTTTTAGCTATTGGCAAAATTCGCAAAGCTTTAAAAGCTGTTGATTACGCTGAAAAAGAAATGCCCGGGCGGTGGGAAACCGCTAAAATTAAAGGCATATTTCTTTTTCAGCGACGAAAATTCGAAAAAGCAATGGAATATTTTGTTGATAGTTTCAAAAATAATAAAGGATATATTGCGTATGTTCCATGGGCGCGTGAGGACGACCAAACTTGGGCCATGATTGGCGAGTGTCTTTTTAATCTCGGGCAATGGTATAAAGCTTCTACGGCTTTTGACAGGTCATTTGATCTGTCAAAAGACGAAAAATTTAAAAACTTGCAACATAAGCGCGCCGAATTTATGCGCGAAATAGCAATAAAAAATCCCGTATAAATCGGGATTTTTTATTGGTCAATCTTTAAATTGTGCGGTTTTCTCTCCGCTTATTTTAGTTTAACTTACTTCTGCAAAGATGTCAAGTTAAATTTATTATTCTACTTCTAAAGCTTCAGCTTCAGCTAATGCTTTTTTTGCTTCTTCAATTTTTTGGTCTTTTTCTTCTTGTGTCATGATATTTTTGACTATTTTTTATTCGCGACCTTTTTTTTAGTATAGCACATTTTTAGATTATTTTTCCCAACACTTGCGACTTGCGTTCCACCATGAAAGATTACCCCCTTTAAAGGCGTCACAAAAAAACTGCGTTGAAAATGTAATGTCAAAAGCTTGCGCGTCCGTGACTTCGGGGTGATACTTTGAATTAATTTGAAAAAGTCCGCGGTCTGTTCCGTTATCTTTATTTATATTGACCGCCTGCGGATTAAGTCCACTTTCGCATTTTGCCACTTTAACAGCCAATTCGCCATCGATTCCGTTTTGGTGTGCTATTGTTTTTATTTGTTCCTCAACTGTTGGCGGTTTTACTGGCTTATTTGCATTTCCACTGGCAACTATTGATGTTATTAAACTCGTTCCTGCATATCCGCCCAAAAAAGCTGATAATGGATTTTGGTTTGCTAATACTCCTGACACTGCTCCAATTATTATTCCAGCAACTCCGCCAAGATAAACTTTGCCGTCTTTATAATTCGGCATTAAAATTCCATCTTCGTCCATGCACATTTTTACTAAAGCTCCGCAAGCTCCGATAAAAAAATTTAAAATTGGTAGGTCAATCATTGTTTCACAGGTTATCCACAGGGTTATCCACAGTTTATTCACCTTTTTTCCCTTGTGGTTTTTATTTTAGCTTTAAAATTTTTTTGCTCAATTATAATAAGTTCCTTGAACAAAACGTTGGTCTCTTGTTCCGCTAGGCGAAACTTGAGAAACAGCATTGTCCAAGGAACACAACAAACAATTTAAAAATTTTTTGCTCTGTTCCTTGCTCGGATATTACCATGTCCGAGCCATGGCGCTGATTTCCATAACTTAAAGCGTTTCCGCCCGGGGTACGCAGATGACCGCAGGAGTACCCTCTTTTAATTCGCAAATGAAATTTTGTCTCTTAACGAATGCTAAATTTATTTTATAATTTTAAAAAAACCTTGTCAATTGTGTATAAATAAAATAAAAAAGTGAGCGAGGGCAAATGCAGGGCGTTGCTCGGGCAAGTGCGGTGAGGGGGGCTCCACGCAAGGCAACACCGAGCACGAAGTGCGCAGGTGTTGACTGGTGGCGAGGCGGATTTTTGCGAAGCCATTTTTTTAAAATGGCGAAAGCAAAAATGCCGCCGTACCCCCGCACTGCATTTGCCCGAGCGAACGCTACCGCTTTACTTCTTACTTCTATTCTCTCCTCTTACTATAATATAAAAATCCCTTCCTTGCGGTGGCTTTTTTTTGCCAGCCTAAGCGCTGGCAATTAAAAAAAGCCACCGCCCCCAGCGGAGTGAGGACGGGCTTTTGAGAGAAGCAGGGCGGGAAGCCCTGCGAACCAAAAGCCCGCCGAAACGCGAGCTGTCTACCAAGGGTTCCGTCGCCCCCCCCCGCCGAACCCGACATGTGGGCGGAGCCGTACTTTTGTAAAATTTTTTTTTGGCAACAGCAGTTGATCAAAAAAAAACTTTTGCAAAAGTACGCGGGCGGAGCGCAGTGAAGCGGTGTAGCG
>JBAXCL010000040.1:0-8519 GCA_037141515.1 archaeon | reverse complement strand
ATTCAAAGGAGTGGCAAGGCTTTATTGGTGGTTAAAATCCTTTATAAAAAGTGACCGTAAAATAGTGTTTTTTTAACAAAAATCTATAATTGGTGAATTATTGTTTATTGTAATTCCTTTTTGGTGTATTGTAATGCCTTTAGCTCGTGGTCTTTGATTCCTCTATATGGGCTTATTGCCGAAATTATTACGTCGGTCCTACTTTTGTGCAATGGGAGCAGATCTTCAATGGCCTGTAAAGTGGCATCGTCTAGTAAGTATCCTTTATGTTTTTTTGCCATTAACTTCACCTTTATTTTTGTTTAAAATTTTAAGGGGACGCCTTGTAGGGCTGCAATTATTTGTAGTACAAAAGATACAAGGGATACAGGTGTTTAATTTCCCCCGTTTGTATTCTTTGTATCCTTATTATCTTCAGTATTCTTTTTATTGGAATTATCTTTAGTATCAACTGTATCTTTTGTATTGGCAGTATCCTTTGTATCTCCAGTTTTCACCCATTCATTTTCGGCGTTTTGTTTAATTTCTTGTTCCAACTCTTCGAGTGTTGGAAGGCTGAATTCGGTTTTGTCTTCGTCTTTGAGAGTTTGCCAGTATGGCAAGATATAATTCCACATTCCTTTGCCCGAATCGTTGTTGAGAACGATTGTGCGTTTGCCTGTTTTGCCTCCCTGAACTTTTACTGTTAAGTAATTTCCGTCAAAGTCAACATCTTTTTTGGTAAGGTTAAGTAGTTCGTGTGGTCTACAACCAGTTCCAAGCCAAAGACTTGCCCAAGTTGCCTGCATAGGCGAATGTTCCTTGCTTTGGTAGAGGTAGCGGTTGATTTCTTCTTGGCTCCAAAAAGTGTCCGCATCAACAAGCAATCGCTCATTAGCTTTTTTTGGTGCGGCTTTAAGGTAATCTGATTCGAGCAAGTCGTAATATTTTTTCTTGTCGGTTAACCGCAAAAATCGGCGTAATGTTTTGCGGTAGTCTTGTGCTGAAAGCATTCCTTTTTTTCGCATTGCCGTGTTGAGGTTCATTATGTCTTGTTCGGTTAGTGCGTCAAGCGGAGCATTGTTCATCATGATGCTTATGCTTTTGAGTCGCAGAACAACAAGGATGAGTCGTTTGGTGCTTGGCTCGCTTGGTAGTGCTTGATATTTTGCTATAAAGGTTTTCATCAAGCTTGCGTTATGTTCCCCGATTTGTGCAGGTAATCGGCTGATATAATCCTGCAAAGTTTGTTCGTCTGTCTTCATATCAAAGCCCCCCTTTTAGGATTTAATAATGAAGGGGGTATGTGATACGAAAAATGTCAATTACCGGTCGGGGTATTCTATAAAAGTAATAGGTTATCCCCCCTGTTTTTCACCATTTACACAAGCTCTTTGTAAATAAAATAAGGTGATTAATCGTATAAAAACGGAAGATGCTTGGTGAAAAGGATGTAAATGCCCTTCTCTTTTAGTATACTCAAGTAAAGTGTGGGGGCTGAACAATGCATCCCTAACCACCCTTGACATGACGGGCATGATATTTGGGCGGGCCATAGGAAGTAAACTACCAGCAACCCGCATCCACCCATCAGGCGCAAGCATACAAAAAAGATAAGAAGCAAAAATCAGAACATTACTCGCTAAAAATTTAGTTGCATTGTGTTTTGATATTTGTATTGTTTTGTTTTGTTGTTTTGTTTTTTGGTATCCAGTATTTTGTTTTTCCCGATGTTGTTGTTGTGCAGAGTGTTTTTGTTGTTACTGCATTGTTTGTGTTGTTTAGGGATTGTATTTGCGGTTGCAGGTCGTAATTGTATGGGGTTCCTTTGGTTCCGCGCAGTGGGACAAATGTTACGTTGCTTGGGTTGTCTGGGGAGTACCATTTTGTTTTGCTTTCATCGATTAGAATGAATGCGTTTTTTGTAGGCGTGTATATTATGTTAGTTAGGTACCAACCATTTTTTTGATTTTTTTGGTTTAGATTTATTTCCCACGTGTTTGTTTCTTTGGGGTTGTCGATTATTTGTTTTGCGTCAATTTTGTTGATTGTTTTAGTGTCGCACCAGTTGTTTAATTCGAATTGTGTGAAATTTCCGCCGTTTGTTGTTATTTTGTTTCCGCTTGATTCAATTGAGTAGGCTATTGTTGTTTTGTTTGAGTCGGGTGTTATCCATGCAGTTATGGGGGTTGCTAGCATTGGCGTGAATTTTATTTGGGGGTTAAGAGAATAGTCTTTGTTGTCGGTTGGCAGAGTTATTTCTAAAACTTTTCCTCTTAATGAGGGATTTGCGTTGATTGGCCCGATGCTGTTTTCTCCAGGGTAACTTGCGGTTAGCAAAGCTTTCGCAGCAGTGCTTTTTAGTGTTGCGCCTTCGGTTGAGTTAACTTGTAATATTTTTTCTTGAGCTAATTTTGTTCCGTATCCTTCGCTTTGAGTTAAAGATTTTTCTGCTAACGGACCGTCAAAAGGCAAATAGTATAAGGGGTTTGTTTCTGCTCCGACAGGGTTTCTTGAATACAAGTCAAACACTACTTTTGCTGAAGGTTTGCCGTTAGCAAACATTACTGGATTAGTCCCAAAATCTATTCTTAGCAGTCCGCGGTATGTTCCTGCATCAGGAACAACAAAAACATTATTTGAATTAAAGTTTTGGGCTTCGCTTGAAAAATAAGTTCTAGCTTGATCCTCAAAATAAGGTTTTATGCCCCCAAGCAAATCATTCTGCGCACCCTCAGACTTAAACGCCACTGTAAAATAATAATTCGCAAAATCCTTACTAAAACTAATCCCATACCCATCTCTAATTAAATTAACATTAAAATCAATAATGTCCACTAACTTCTGTGCCTCTGCATACAAAGCAACATTAACGTCAGTAACCCTGTCGGGCGCAACAAAATAATACAATGAAGGCTTACCATCCAAATACAAAGTAGAATATGGTAAATAACAACCGCTCGAACCAAGCACAACATTACTCAAACCAACATTAGCACTCGTAATATTTGGTCTTACCTTATCAAGAATACCTACAATCGGATTAACAGGGCAAACAAAAGAATGCGAATCAACAAAATTCTTCAAATCCGCCAAACGCCCGCCAAACAAAACTCCAACCTGCGCAGAATCTAAAAAATAACCATTCGCATCAACGCCCCCAACAAAACCAGAAACATCACTCGAATTTTGATTCAAAACTCGCCAATTACTCTGAGTCAAACTACCTGCCAATTGTGCAACACTATTACTTGAGTCACTTACAATAGAACTACCAGACAGCACTAAACCAGTATTACCATCTAAACCTAAATTCGTCAAATTCGAAACATTGCCCCAATCCCAAGACAAAAAAGTCTTTGGTAAAGCACTAGCGCCAGTCGAACCACGCAACAAACTACTACTACAATCATCACTACTATTCTTAGAAAATAAAACAGTCTTACGAGGCGTCGCATTAAAACGAACATGATACTTAAAAGAAACCATTGTATTATTATCACTTGGAATTTTAAATGGCGCAAAATCTTTTGTAACAATTAAAGGATTTCCATAAGTAGACTCATTCACCTTCAATGTAATCACTCCATATTCATTCTCTTCAAGCCCATTATTAGTAAACACTAAACCAACTTCTTGTTGTTCAAACAAACCAAATACTTTTGCATCAATAGAACTAACTTCGGCTAGTACGCGCGGATTTGAAACTTTTACATTCGTTGTGGGGGCAAGTAAATTCATAACAAATCCAGGGAGTTTTAGGTTCACCATATTTGCACAATTCTCTTTCCAACCGCCGAGTGGCGGATGCGTGCACGTAAAGTTTCCATATGAATTAGAATTTTTATCAAATTGATAAAGTATATCTTCAAATAAGTTATCCGTAACAGTGAGTGCATTTACATCAAAGTTTCCATCCATGCTGGCATTCAAATTTCGCAAATAATTTGAAAGAGGTTGATTGCCTAATACTGGGGAAGTTACTGCTAGCCCAGTGCCTGCGGGATCAGAATTCTGCCCAACGTAAGAATAATTTGTTTTGTACTCAGTTCTAGTATATACTCCCGCATCGTATGCGCCGTTTACAAATCCAGTGCTTATTGCTGAACCAATTATTCCTGTTAGCCAAGAATTGTAAGATGCGGCATCTGTTCCGGGAAATTCTTTTGGATAACTTGCAGCAAGACTTGAATATTTTTCTTGATCCGAAAGCCATTTCGAAGCAGTAATCGCTTGTGGCAATATATCCAGCGCAGTATCAAAAATATTTGGACTTGCCATGCTTGAAATCGCATCATTGAATTTAGTTAATACTCCTTGAACTCTAGTAAATTCTGCTTTTAATTTATCAAGTGTTGCGGGCCACAACTCTTTAGATTTATTTGTTGCTGAGTAGTATGATGGCCCCCAACCACGGCAGAGTATACAATATGAACTTTTCCAAATCCTATAATAATTACTAAAATTATATTTATCGCCGCCTCCACAAGTCAACGCATAATCTTCTTCGGCTTGATTAGAAAGATCTTTGACTACTTTTGCTAACTCACAGCAATTTTTGTCCCCACTACAAGTTTGAGTCCCGTCGCCAGAATTACTAACATTAACATTATCTAAAACACTTGACGCTGCATCCCAAACAGAATTATTTGCTTTTTCAATATTCCAACAAATTGTACCGTTATCCGGTTCGGTACTGTCTGGAACAGATCCACCAAAGCCAGTATCTGCATAAAGAGTTGACACTGCATCTTTATTCTCAGTAAAACCTTTAGCTGAAAGTTCTTTTACTTTTTCCCCCAAAGCATACATTGAGGGAATTGTTGCCAAAGCTTCATCAAATGGGGCAATAGTTTTTTCTTGTTCTTTAGCAGCTTGATCAACATAGTATCTGGCTAAAGTTAAGTCATCTTGTGCAATGCGTAAATTTTCTGCAGCATTTGCATTATCAATTGATGCTGTTGAGAGTCCATCAACTGCAGCTTGTTGCATTGCAAGATCAAGCCTAATCATTGCCGCGTCAAGGTTTGTGTTAGCTTTCAATAAATATTCATTTGCGAGTTTTGTGTGAGTATAAATTTCATTAACGTCTCTTTCCAAAGTTATGTATTTTTGAACAAGGTCATCAACAGGCCCATCAATCATTTCTAAAGTAGTGTCATTTAATGTCGATATTTTACTACTATACGTTGAAAGCAGTGCTTGGGCTGATTCATAATTTGCTTTTGCTTTTTCAAGATTTGATTTAATATTTGCACTACTACATTGCGAAGCCCCCCCATTAAGCACATCGTCTATTCCTAAAATGTCTCCTTTAATTGTTGCTTCTAATGGAGAATCAGCAGCTTCTATTCCTTCACTGGCATTTACGCCCGTGACATTATCATATTCAGTTGTTACAAAATAAAGTACTGCTGCTGGTTCCGTCAAACCTTGGTCAGTTTTTACAAGTCCATTAACCATCATGCCATAAAATATAAAATACATTCCAACATACGTGTTTGATACTTCAAGTAGTTTAGTTGCGTCAGTAAATGCTTTGTTTGATTTGTTTATTGCGTCGCACATTTTACCTTTTGCATCCGAAGTGTTGAGTGAGTCGTATGCTTTTTTTATTAAGTCGTTTTTTTGTTTTGATACTTTTCTTGCTTGTTCTTGTACTGCACTTATGTTTTGCATTTCGGCAGTGAGTGCTTTTTCGTATTTTCCTTCTCCTGCGTAGCTTGTTAAATCAGTGGATAAGTTTTGCCACCAGTTTTTTGCTGTTGGATTATTTTCGGTTGTTTCGGTGTTGCTTTCGAAACCTAGTGAGTTTTTGTGTAATAAACAAACACTGGCATTAATGTTTACGTCTTGTGAGAGTTTTTTGTTTGTTATTCGCATTGAGTCTTTTGCTTGCGGCAATAAAGAAATTTCGAATTTGTCAGGAACTATTTTGGCGTCTGCTTGGGGTTGTACAGTAACGCCTACTTCGCCCAAATAGAATCCGCTTGCACTGTCAGTTTGTACATTAATTGGTATGCCGTAAGCACCAGGAATATCTTCTCTTCTAACTTCAATTATTCTTGTTGCAGCACTTGCTGGATATAGTGTGAATGATTGTGCGTCGAGTTGTATTCCGCCTTCTGTTCCCCCTGAACAATATGTATCGTCTTTGCACAGGGTAAGTTCAATGTTTTGGGATGCGCAGGTGGATGCGTCGATTGTGAATGTTGCGGTATTTGCGTTTGCTGGTATTGTTACTTCATTTGGGGTTATTTTTATGCATTGTTCAAAGTTTTCTATTGGGACAAAAAATCTTACTGAAGATTTTGTGTTTCCGCTTGAAAAATTTACATTAAATTCTGCAGTTTGTCCGGCAAATTCCTCATATGGGGTAAACACTACCGATGTATCATATATTCCGCGGGGAGCATTTTTCCAAACCGTGCGACTTTTTGAATCAAGTGCCCCGTAACCTGAATAATTGTTTAACGCTACATCAACAGTCCCTTTCTTTTCCCCACTCCATTCCACAAACGCGTTCAAATCACCCTTATCAAAACAATCCATTTTAATTTTCATTTGCGAATCAAATTCCCCCGCTGACAATATTCCTTTCACAGTCTTCTTATCCGCCCCAACACAACCCCCACCAAACAACATTACTTTCCCAATAAACGGAACATCCACGGCCCAAACTTCTCCGCTAGAACTATCTCTTAATATAACACTAACTTTCCCATCAAGAGAAGCATCACCAGAGGGAGTTACTTTTTTACACCAATCAAAAACACTCTCACCAGTATCAAAAGAAAAAGAAACGCCTCCACTAGAATCAACAGACACTACTGCCCCACTGCCACTCAACTTTCTCTTCTTACCATTACAATCAACATACGAGCCATCAACAACAAGACTATCAACACCAGTGCCCATACTACCAGACAAAACACCAGTAGTTGAATCAAACGAAAGCGTACTACCACGCGAAGAATAAGTCTTCAAAACCTTACCATCCTTAGAAACAGTCACAACCGCATTAACCTTCTTCCCATCAGAATCAACAACCAAAAAACCTCCACTACCCCCACTAACAACCCCTGAATTAAACAAAAAAACCCCAAGCAAAGCAACAATAACAACTACCCCGACAGCAACTGCAATAATTACTTTTTTGTCTCTAAAATCAATCATTTAAAACTCAACCAGTTTATATTTCATAGAACAACTGCCAAAAATTAGCCTTTTTAAATTAATAAATATGCGCTTTGGGTAAAATAAATTCAAATTATTCTGCTTTAATATTTTATAATCAGTTTCAGTTATTGATATTTAAAAAGATTGTTCTATTGAATTAATTGTTAAAAAAGGGTTGTTTATGAATAAAGAAGTTCTTTTAAAAAATTTTGTCCACAAAAAGTACGGTTTCTTCGAGGACGCCAGTATTCAAATTTGCGAGTGGAATAAGAAGGCGCTTCGGGGGGAAGGTAATTGTTACAAGCAGGATTTTTACGGGGCGGACACTATTTCTTGCCACCAGATTGCGCCGACAACTTTTTGGTGTAATAATTCTTGTATTTTTTGTTGGCGTCCAATGGAGTATATGCATGGCGTGCCAAAAAAGCCGATTGATCCAAAAAAAATGATTGTTGGGTTGATTGAAGAAAGAAAGAAACTAATTTCTGGTTTTGGCGGGCATGATAAAGTTTCAAAGAGTGTTTTTGAGAGTTCTTTAGAACCAAAGCATTGGGCGATTTCTTTGAGCGGCGAGCCGACACTTTACAATAAACTTCCAGAATTAATTACTTTGATTAAATCTCGCCCCGCAACTGAAACTATTTTTCTTGTTTCTAATGGTCAGAACCCGAAGATGCTTGCAAAATTATGGCGAACAAATTCTCTCCCCACTCAATTATACATTTCAATGGTTGGGGCGAATATTAAACTTTACAAAAGTATTACAAAGAACCATGATAAGCGTGGTTGGATGAATTATCTCAAATCTCTAGCGTTACTTGCACTTCTTCCTACACGCAGCGTTATTCGTCTAACTGTGATTAAAGGACTTAATGATTCTGAAAAAAATATCAGTGAATTTGCAGAACTGCTTAGTGCGGTTCAAGCTGATTTTGTTGAAGTTAAGTCATACATGTGGCTTGGGTTTTCTCGAAAGCGCCTAAAGGAAGAGAATACTCCTCCGCACGAGTACACAAAGGCGTTTGCATTAAAACTCCTTAGCCAAATGCCTTCGTATAAGTACGAGTCTGAGAAAGCAAATTCCAGAATTGTTCTTCTAAAAAATAAAAAATCAAAGTATAAAACTAAAATTATTGACCGGGATTAGGTTAAGTGTCTCTTACAGCAACTCCTCAGAGCTCATCTGACTTACTACTCCAAAGAAATTAGGTTAAGTGTCTCTTACAGCAACTTCTCAGAGGGTTAAACGCATTTTGTTTGAAATAAAGTACTTTGCGCCATAATTAACTTCAAAAAACACTAAAAAGGCTCTGTAGAAATGATATATAAATAGGGCTAAATAGAGGGTTGCCCCTCTATCT
>JBAXCL010000039.1:0-8524 GCA_037141515.1 archaeon | reverse complement strand
AATCTATCTATCGAGCAAAATAAGCAAAAATAGCCTAATCAGTTAGCAAATACGTCGAAGGGATTAGCTTTATAAACCTTAGGAACTGCAATTAATTTGAAGGCGGCCAAACCGCGAGGGACACACCCGGACCCATTCCGAACCCGGAAGTTAAGACTCGCAGGGATTGGCTCGGCACTGCACTATGTGTGGAGCCCGCTAGACGCTGCCTTCACACAATATTTATTTTTTATAACAAATAATTAATTTTTTATAACTGATTTTCAAATCTCAAATTATCATAAAAAAATAATCACTTTCTTAATTTAAGTCACTTTTTTCATTTTATTAAAAAAGCAGCGCACCAATTAAGTTTATAAAACATTTAAAACTTACTAAACTATCGAGGTGGCTAAATATGGCTTTCAAAGTAATTCAAGATAATGACGCTTGTATTGGTTGTGGTGCTTGCGCAGCAATTTGTCCAACTGATTGGAAAATGGAAGGCGACAAAGCTGTTCTAATTGGCGGAAAAAAAGAAGGTAAATTGTTTTCAAAGGTTGTAAAGGATGCTGGGTGCAGCAAGGATGCTGAGAATGCTTGCCCTGTTAAGTGCATTAAGGTTAGCGAAGTTAAGAAATAGTTTTTTTAAACAAATGAATTATTTGGGTCGTGCTTTTTGCACCCCAAATTAATTTTTCTTTATAATTAATTTATAGTTTAACTTAGTTCTCAAATAAAACAATTAAATTACTAAATTATTTAATCAAGGTTTTCAAAAGTCTTTTTCATTAATAGTGAATCTTCTTCAATATTTGGCGATTCACATACAATTACTCCTGAAGCATTCATATCTTTTAGTGCGCGAAGCAACTCCTTGTATTTGAAATCTGATTCTTTTAGAATAAGGTGATGTTTTTCGCCTTTTTCAGAGTAAGCTATTCCAGAAACGTGGCAATGTAAATTCTTTAAGAATTCTTTTCCAAGCAATTTCTCAGATTTTTCAAGCGCACCCTTGAATTCGTCGTAGGAGTTCATTTTTCCATTGGAGCGGGCGTGTAAGTGAGAAAAATCAATGCATGGAAAAACATTATCAATTTGAGAACTTAATTCAAGTAATTCGTCAAGCGAACCGAATTGAGTTCCTTTGCCGGTTGTTTCTGGTCGGATATTAATTTTGTATCCGTCATTTTTCATTTCAGAAGTAATTCTAATTAACTGCTTTTTTACATTATAAAAAGTTTCTTTTGGAGTACTCTTCAAATAAAATGCGGGGTGGAAAGTCATTGAGTATGCGCCGGATTCTTCTGCGCGTTTTGCTGCAGATATTACTCTTTGAACGGATGCTTCAATTTTTTCGGTTTCAATTGCGTTTAGATTTATATAATATGATCCGTGGCAAGTCATCGCCACTTCAAAATCTAACGCTGCTTTTTTTACAACAGGTGCTTTTTCTTCTGAAATATTTACAGAGTGAACAAATTCAAGTTCCATTCCGCCTAACCCAAGTTCGTTTACGCGTTTAATCCCTTCAATTGTGGAAGGGTTTTGTGTGGAAAGAGGAATTCCAGCTGTTCCAAATAATAATTTTTTAAACATCATAATTACCCGCCTAATTTTCTTCTTTCGATTCAATTTCATCAATTAATTCCATTGTTGTTATCACTTTTATCATATTTTGTTTTTTTAAAGATGCATCATTTGACCAAATTGGCACAGACATCTTTAGAGATAATGCAAAATACAAAATGTCATCTTTATCAGGGCAAATACTCGCAGCAGATATTAAAAATTCTTCAAATTGCTTTAAATCAATAAAGGTGATTTTTGATTTTAAAAAATTAATTTTTTCATCAAACTCACATTCAGTCAATTTAGCTTTTTTTAAAACTTCAATTTTATGTTCAATAATTTCTTCAATTAAGAATTCAGGAGAAATTAATTCATTAAATCCAAAATTTATTAATTGGAAAGTCTTGCTTTTTGATATTATTGCAGCTATTGCAATATTTGCATCAATTACTAAAAGCATTATTCCTCACCTGAAAGCTTTTTGTAACGCTTAAACATACTTTTATTTATTTTTTTCCCAATTTCCAACGCAAGCTTTTCTTCGTTTGAATCATCGCTCACATTTTTAAGTAATTCAAGGAGTTTTATTTTTCTTTCAAACGATTGGCGCGCAACTTCAGACCAGTTAATTTCTTTGAAAGAATCCATTTTTTCCTTTAAATCATTTGGAACCGCAAGAGTCATTGTAACCACACTTTTCACCCCCTAACAAACATGTATTATATGTGCAAATATATAAAAACTTTTCTAGGGGCAAAATAACTTTAATTATTAGTTTTAATAATCTTTTGAGAGTGCTTTGCCGGCGCAGCATAAACCCAAGATACAGTCAAAAACACATAATTCTTTTCGAGAGTAAAACCAAAGTTTCTTTTTTAAAGCCTTATGCCCATTACAATATTTATAACCATTATACTTAAAAAGGGTTATGTTCATTACAATGTATATGAACATTATACTAAGTGGAATTGAACAAAAACTAAACATCGAAGACCTGCTAAACTCAATAAAAGCCGCCCCTAACCTTAACGAAGCCAACAAAAGCACCATAATGCGGTTCTATTACGAAAAATTAGCCACCGGTTCAATGAAGAAAACAACGCTGAATTATAAATTGAAGTTCATAAAGCGGCTTGCTGAGGCATTAAACAAGGACTTTGAAGAAATGACTCGGGAAGACCTTATTCAATTCTTTAATACGCTTAAACCGCAACCAAAAACCCCAAAACTCAATGGGACTACCTTAAACATTGAAATCGGCGAATATAGCCAATACACGGTTTGGCTTTACAAGCAAGTAGCAAAAAGCTTTTTTAAATGGCTTTACGAAGGCAACCAAACCACCCCCCGCGACGGGCACGGCGCTCCTTTACAAGTAAGCTGGATTAGGGGAAGTATGAATAAAATTAGACCGAAGTTTGAAAAAGAGGTCTTGACACGTGAGGAAATAACTAAAATGATTAAAACAACGAATAGCTTACGCGACAAAGCAATCATTTCTTTGCTTTTTGAAACTGGTTTAAGGGCAAGTGAATTATTGTCAATGAAAAGAAAGGACATTACTTTCCACGAAGATTACGCTGAATTCAAAGTAGATGGCAAAACAGGAGAGAGAATGGTTATGGCAGTATTTAGCCAACCATATCTGCGCCAATGGATTGATTTCCTTGAATCAAGCAAAGATTACCTGAACTCTAACATTAAGGAATTCATTTGGCCGGCATTTGGAAAAGTCGGGAAAAAGAAATTCAACAAAGTCGGGTATAATGAACTCTTAAATCACTTTTCTTTGTTAAGTGTTATAACCCGCGCAGTCAAGAGGGCTGAAATTTCGAAGCACATCTGTACCCACTCACTAAGACACTCCTCGGCTACATCATTTGCCAAAGAAGGTTATACTGAGACAGAAATGCGGCTCAAATACGGCTGGACCCCAACCTCAAGCCAAGTAAATCGTTACAATCACCAGTCTTTTTCGGACCTCAAAAACAAGGTTTTGTTTAAAGCCGGCAAGAACCCTGAACACGAACAACAAACCCAACCACTCAACCTTTCAAAGAACTGCCCATTCTGTTCTCACGAAAACCCTTTTGAAAACGAGTACTGCGGTAAATGCGCAAAACCCTTAAACATAAATAAAATCAAGAAATACGAGAAAGCCAACACCGCTTATGCTTTCACCAGCCAAGTAATCAACAACCTTTCAAACCTCGAACAAAAAGGATTCGACGTACAAAAATTCAACGAATTCCTACAACAATGGGTACAAGAAGAAACAAAGGCGTGATTCTATCCATACGCTGTTTGGAGCGCAATACATTAAATTCATAGTTGATTCACAAACGGTATAATCTCCCCTCGCAGACTACAATTTGTTGATGATTGTTAGTTTGTGGTTGGTAGTTTGTGTTTAATTCTTTTACTCATATTTTTCGCCTCAATTTTGAAAATTTGTATAAACGAACCTGTGATTTTTGTGGCTGTGGAGCTATTTTTCCCCCAATAGGCAATTTTCCAATTGTGGCATGCCACTTTTGATTTGCCATTGGATTAATTACTTTTACAAGTTCTTGAGCAAATAGTTGCGGATGATAGCCAATTCGTTTAGCTTCAGAAGCTTTGGTTGTTTTACGTAACCATCCGCCTTTATGCACTTCAGCTCCCGCAAGCAATTCACTTAGCCCCCACCCACGCCAATGAGTAAAGTTATTTTTTATTTTACTCCTAATTGACTTCGGCAGTTTTCCAAATGGAGCTTTAACTTCAACTATGAAAGCCCTTGGAATTTCGAGTTGCCCAGGTAAAATCTTCCAGTAATCGCCCTGCCACAATTTTCGTTCATTAGAAGAACTGTTTTCAGTACAATGAAATTGAAATGTCAAATCTGGTTGGACCACGTCAAGGAGTTTTTGAGCAGCAATAGCAGTACCTTCGGAATCAGCCGAATTAAATTCTAATGCAGACATCTTTTTTTTAGATTGCAGAACACGCCCCAATCCAGTATTCTTAAAAGGAATTTTCTTGACAATTACTTCGTGCCCCATGGAACGCAGAATTTTTGCAGACTCATTAGCCACAGGAATCGCAAATGATTCAGTAGGATGCCAATTGACAATAAAAAGAATCTTAGCCAACTAATCACCAAATAAATAGCCCTTTGAAGTTAAAAAAGCCAATCTACTGCTTGGTTGTCTTCCACTGTTAAGTGCAATCCCCCATGCCTGACTTGCACGCGGGAGAGTTCTCGATTTTTGCGAGGTATCAGATTTCTTTGTTTTCACCTTATCAGCCCTTTGGTTATTATTTTTCACAATCACTCCAACTATTACCCCTTATCCAGTTGGAGCTAAATTATTTACTTATAAACGATATGTTGAGCTATCAATTAATTTTTCTTTCCCTTGTTTTTTTATTTCATATTCAGCATCCGCCAAAAACCTTGGGGTTAAGTCATAAGAATATATTTCGCCCGCATTGGTTTCAATTGTTAAAAAGTTTAACTCAACGCGTTTTACAGGAATTCCTATTGCAGTTAAAATTTGGTCTGGATTACTGATATTTGGGTCAGCTAAATTTGCCACCATCAAGCTTGAATATCGTGACCAAAATCTATCCCATTCGCCAATATAAATAGCTTTTATTGAATTCCAAGGAATTATCTTATCAACATCTTTTTTCTTTGGTATTTTCCAAATATTCATTTTTTCCTTAATGTTTAGCGGCCCATAATATCTTTTGCCTATATTTATGCCGTTTGAGTCAATATCTAAGTGGTGTCCTATGCCAAAAAGGAAATAGATAATTAGCCCAAATACTGGAAATAAAGCAAGTGCCCAACCAAAAAAAATTCCTTGCTGTACATCGCCATGATAAGTAAAATAATATGCGTCAATAAGCAGCCCGATGCCAATTAGTGAAATTGACCCAAATAATCCTGCAAGAAAGGTAAACGCCCATTTTGGAGGAGCTATTCGTACCATATTAACCACAAAAAAAATTATATTTAATCTTTTTACTTATCAGTGATTGTAAAAATAGCACTGTTATTACTGCCTTGTTGGTAGTTTTGATTTTGAACTGATGAAGTTGATAAATTAATCACGTATTGCCCTGCTGTTGGCAGGGGTTGACCTGTTTTCTGCCAGTCGGAAAAACTTAAACCAATATTAAAATCATCCATTGTGTATAGGTTATCCATTCCATTTTGATTGCGAGAAGAAACAGTGTAATCAAAAGGAATTGGATATTTTGATTGGTCAGCTTGGTTGGTAAAAGTTAAATTGACTTTTGCATCCCCATAACCAACTTTTAATTGTATCAAGAGATTTCTGTCCAGATGGACTAAGTCCCCTGCTTTTGGAAGAATAATAAATACTGGGGCAAGTGGTATTGCAGAGCCTTGCCCATTTACATTCCCATCAGATGGTAAAGTATTCCCACTATTTGCACCCGAACCTAAATTATTATCCGTAGGAAAGCCGCCTTCACTTTGATACGCCCTTGCAACACTTGATACTGCTGATTTTTCTGAACAATATGCAACGCAAGAAATTAACAAATTTTGTTTTCCGAAAAACTTTTGCTTACAACAAGCACTTGATTGAGTAGCTTCTTCATCAAAATTACCATTTGAACTGGGGCAACAAGTTTCAGCAACAGCAACAAAATTGGACTGAACTGCTTGCAGACAACTGGTTATTGCTGTATTACTGTCAAGTTTTGCACAATATTTTGTATCATAGCTTGCAGATGCTAATTGTGTGTAACAATCAGATTTTTCTGATAGACTTACTTTTGCATCACAATTTGCAATCGCACTTCCTTGCAAAAAAGACGGAATAAAAACAACCAACGATATAATAATTAAAAATGCAACTAAACCAATTGCAACCTTCTTTACGTTGCTTTTTGCAATGACTTCTGATTCCTTCTTTTTTTCTATGTAATATCTCCAAATAAAAGCTATGCCCGCAATTACTCCAATAAAAGAATTCAGTAAGTCTAAAATGCTAACCCCGCCAAATATAGTTTTTAGTAAATAGTAAAGAACGCCCCCGATTATCGCCAATGCGCCAATTGCGAGTACGCTGGAGTTTGTCCAATTAAACGATTTCTTTTCATCCATAACAATATTCTAAAGAAAGACTCCGAAGAATAAAAACCTTTTGGCAACACCCACCTGTCCTTCGTATTGCCCACAGCAAACCTGTTAACCCAAGCACAGAATGGAGATTACTTCTTTTTTTCTTTTGCACGTAGTCTGCGTGCGGCGAGACGAGCGGCAACAGCTTCTTGGTGCTCGCGAGCCACTCCTGGCATTAGAACCCCGTCAGGCAATTTAAAAATATCTTTACCAATTTCGCGAAATTGCTTCACTGCATCTTGCATGAATCTGGAATACAATTCTAAACCAGTTGAAGTTTTTGCGAATTTATCAAGTTCAACCTGTATTCGCTTAAATTCTTTGATTCTCTGTTTCTGTTCAAGAGAACCCTTTTCTTCAATAACGCCTTTATTTATTCTCCAATTTAAGTCATCCTTTTGTTCCATTAAGCGACGAACCTGCGGATTATGTTCTGCTGCAAATTTAAAAAAGTCAGTACTGCCCACGCCTTGTTTCTCAAAACGTTTTGCTAATTTTTTAACTCGCGCATTATAAAGAACTTTTTTTAAGGTACTCGGAAGGACTTTTGACCGCATAAACCTTCTAGAGTTTGCTATACTATTACGACTCAAATGTTTACTCATCAAAATTACCCAATCAAATTCTTTCATTACCAAACAGTAAACACCCCCCAAGAATAAAAGCTTAACCTTCAGGATTTTTTAGCTATCTTTGTGCCTCGAACAGAATCCCATCGCAGAAACTCGGATTAATACACTCGCAAAACTCACCTTCCAAAAACCCCTAGTGAAACCCCCATGTCCTTATGGAAACATCTATACCAAGCCACCCAATCAATACCCAATACTGCACCGGTTAATACAAACTTTACCACATAGCCTGTTGTCCATATGGAAAAAAATATCCCTATTATAGAACTTACCTCCACAGCCTAGTACTAACCAAGTTTCCCATAGTTACTGCTGATTCAAGCCTTCAAAAAACAGTCCAATCCAAAAACCCCTTTAAAATTAACGCTTTTCCCTGTTACTCGGCACAGTCCTCTTGACTGCAATTTGTTCGCTAACCAATCTATTCTCAGGTACGTTGCTAAATGCTAAAAAACACACTCAAACCACCTAACTAGTCTAAGCGCTTCCTTCTTCTTAAAGCCCACTCACACGAGCCAGAATACTTCCCCCCTGCCAGGTGTGTGAACCTTTTTTGAAAGCAGTTGCCGCACTTCCTTTCAACACTTCCTAACTGCCTTCAAAAGTCCAACCAAGTCAAAATTCTTATGATTATAGTAATTCTCACTTTCAACACACGAAAAATCTTTTTTCTTCCAACCTTTTTTCCCGTTTCCCTTTAGGGGGTATGGGGGGTTTACCCCCCAACAGAGCGTAGCTCGTTGGGGTTAAACCAACCGTTACCTTTTTTTCTTAAGAGACAAAAGGTAAAAAAGGGTGTTTTTTGTAGTGCCCCCTTGTAGTCCTTTTGATTTTGTTTTTGTTGCATAGCTCGGTGAGTGCTTTTTCTCGTGCTGATTTCGAATACTGCGGTGTAGGAAACGCTAAAGCTACGTCTTCAGTGGTGAACTCGTCTTTTTTGTTTGCTTCCCTCCATTCAAGTATTCGGCTCTCTAGTTCTTCGTGGACTTTTATAGGCTTTGCTGGTACTTGTGTAGGTCTGTATGTTTCTATGAGTTCGATTACAACCCCTAGTTTATTGCCGATGAGGTCATCTCGCACCATGAATCTAATGCCTTCGTTTATTCCATTGTTGTCTCGTTGCAATCCTACTTCTAGTTTGTATTCAGCAACACCATCTGCGTCCTCGATTTTTGAAAGGATGAGCATTGTGCCAACC